>WVZU01000152.1:1901-9867 GCA_011772275.1 Planctomycetales bacterium
TTACGCGATCTCGACCCCGTGCTAAAGCACGGGGCTATGAGGATGGAACCGGAAAGGCTCGGGGTGCGACGACAACCAGTTACTGCAATCGGCTAGCGTGTTACCATGGATCAAATTTTGGGGAGCAGGCTATCCCTCTGAGCCCCGGCATTTATGCCGGGGTGATGATGCCCAGCACCCCAACGGGAAGGCCCGTTTACGGNNGATGCCCAGCACCCCAACGGGAAGGCCCGTTTACGGGCCTTCTGATCGTTGCGGCTTCCGCCCTGGCGATCGCGCGTGGTGCTGTTTGTTGAGTGTTGTTCCGCCGCCAGTCATCCCTGGCTAAAGCCAGGCAGCGGGAAGCCCCGTAAACGGGGCTCGAGATCTATGTTACGCGATCTCGACCCCGTGCTAAAGCACGGGGCTATGAGGATGGAACCGGAAAGGCTCGGNNAGCGGGAAGCCGCGTAAACGGGGCTCGACACATTTTTTTTCGCGATCTTAACCTCGTGCTAAAGCACGAGGCTATTCGCATGAAGCCAGAAAAGTACGGGGCTACTGACATCCAAAACGGAAAGGCACGGAATGCGACAACAACCAGTTGCTGCAATCGGCTAAGGTGTTACGCAAAGTGCAAAATGCACCCCCGACCAAGCGACACTTCGATCTGGTCGGCTATTGTTGGCCAGCTTGCGAGCAAAACCGCAGGGCATGGCAGGTCGTGTTGGCGGCATGGCTGAGCAACGCGGGTCAAGGAAACCTCTTTCTGCGGCACCTGGTACAAAACCCGCGGCGGTTGCATTGCATGTCCCGTTGATGCGTTCCACCGTTGATCCGTTCCCTGTCCCGTTGATGCCTTGTTGCGTTGTTGCCTTGTTGGGCCCATCGTTAAAGCCCGGGCTCGTTCTTCGGTCCTTGCCATACCGAATAGCTGCTGCGCGGCGTGCCGGCGTGGGGCTGCGGCGGGGTCGCTCGGACCGCGGGAGGAGGTGGCCCGCGGGTCGACTGGCCGCTCGTTAATGGCCATAGATCTCTTTGGCTCGCTGCGGGCTGACGAGGCCGTGGGCCACGTCGGCGGCGACGGACGCGGTGGACCGTCGAGCCGGGTCACCCCAGCCGCCGCCGCCGGGTGTCTGGATCGCGATTTCGTCACCCGCATTCAGCACCGCGACCACCTTGGTCGGCAACTCCCGCTTGGCACCGTCCGCCGACTGGAGCAACAGGTGGGAACCGGCCGCGTTACCACCGCCGGCCAGTCCCCAGGGGGTAAACTTTCGGCGGTCTGCGCCGACGGTGATCGTAATTCGCGGCGCCAGGCAGCGCAAGACCCGCTGCATGCCACAGCCGCCGCGAAACTGACCGGCGCCTTCCGTGTCAGGCACCAGCCCGTAGCGGACAACTTCCAGCGGGTATGTCCGTTCGATCACTTCCACCGGCGCGTTGCGGGTGTTGGTCAGGTGGGTGTGGATCCCGTCCTGGCCATCCTGGTCGTTCATGGCACCCTGCCCTCCCCCGTATGTCTCCACGTAATTGAAATAGTGGCCGCTGCGGGGATCGAAGCCGCCCAGGTTGACCAGGTTCATCTCGCCGCTGCAGGCCGCACAAACACGGTCGGGAACGGCCTGGTAGAGCGCCCCCAACATCACGTCGACGACCCGCTGGTCTGTGAGGATATTGGCGTTGCCGATCGCGGCGGGAAAATTCGCCTGCAAGACGGACCCTTCGGGCGCGTGCACGTGGATAGGCCGATAGGCGCCGGCCGAGGTGGGCAGTTCGGGATCGATCACTGCCTTGCAGGTGAAATAAACGGCCGCGCAGGCGGCGCTCAGCCGCGCGTTCAACGGACCTGCTACCTGCGGGCTGGAACCGGAAAAATCGGCCGTCAATTCGTCGTCTTCAATGGTAACGGTGACGGCGATCTTGACCGGTTCGTCGGTCACCCCGTCATCGTCCAGATAATCTTCAAAAGGATAGACCCCGTCGGGAATCTCACGGATCCCGGCCCGCATGCAGCGTTCGGCATGGTCCAGCACCGCATGCATATAGCGCGTAAGCTCAGCGGGATCTTCGCGGCGAAAAAGGTCGGCCACACGTTGTTCGGCGATTTTTGCCGCCGCGTACTGGGCCAGCAAATCGCCACGGACCTCGGATTGGGTGCGGACGTTCTGATTGATGAGGCGCAGCAGGACTTCGTCGACCCGCCCGTCCCGGATAATCGGCGTGGGGGGGATCTGCAGGCCTTCCTGATAGATTTCCGTGACGCCAAACGGCATGCTGCCGGGTGAATAACCGCCCATGTCGACGTGATGCGCGGTGGTGGCGGCCAGGGCCACCGGCTGGCTGTTCTGATAAATGACCGACACCATGGAAACGTCCGGCAAATGTCCAGGGCCCTCGGGGTACGGCAGGTTGGTGATGTACATCGCCCCCGGCTGCATCCGATTGACAGGAAACTCCTTCAACACCGACCGCAGTACACCCGGCATGATCCCCAGGTGCAGTGGGGTACCGATTTCGGCTTGAGCGAGCACTTCGCCGTTGATCAGGGCCACGGCGGCCGAACAGTCGCGGCGATCTTTGATATTGGTCGAGTAGCTGGCGCGGACCAGCGCCGCGCACATTTCTTCGGCCACGGCTCGCCAGCGGTTCCGCATGATCTCCAGTGTGACCGGATCGATAACGGCGCTCATGGTATGGGTCCCAGCAGCAATTGGCCGTGTGGGTCGACGTGCAGCGACTGGCCGGGCCAGAGGAGGGTGGTGGAATCCAGCTGTTCGATCACGGCGGGCCCTTCCAGGCGGTCACCAACGCCCAAACCCTCGCGACCGTAGACGGGCGTGGTGAATCCCCGTCCGGCAAAAGAGACTGTTCTTTCGGCGAACGGCTGTGGCGTCCCCGAACCGGGGCGGCCTGGCGGCAGGAGGACCGGCTGCAGATCCGCTTCGACCGACAGCCAGAGACTACAGATTTCGATCGGTTCCCCGGCTCGTGCGAAGCCGTACAGTCGCCGGTGTTGTTCGGCGAAGGCCTCGGTCAACATCGCCACATCCAGCTTGTCGTCCGTCACAGCCACCGGCAGCTCGTAGCGCTGGCCCAGGTATCGCAATCCCAATCGCGGCTGAACCTTTCGAGCTCCTTTGGCAAATGCCAGGGGGCGGGCTGCCTCTTGCTGCATTTGTGCAAAGATCGGCCGCAGCCGTTCAACAGCCTCTGCGTCCAGCGGCTGCACGTGCGTCGCGATGCGATCCTCCCGCAGATTGGACATCAGCAGTCCCACGGCCGACGTGACCCCGGGCGCCACGGGAACCAGTGTCTGCTGGATGCCCATTTCTTTTGCCAGTTCGCCGCCGTGCAGCGGTCCGGCGCCACCGAACGGGCAGAGGACAAAGTCGCGCGGGTCGAGGCCCCGTTCGACAGACAGCCGCCGAATGGCCCGGGTCATGGTGGCGTTCACGACGCGAATCACACCTTCGGCGGCGGTCATGACATCCATACCCAGCGGGCCGGCCAGGTGATCATGGATCGCTCGGCGGGCCGCCTCAAGGTCCAAAGTCATCTGGCCAGCCAGCAGCGTTTTGGCCGAAAGCCGGCCCAGGACCAGGTTGGCATCGGTGACCGTTGGCAGGGTACCCCCTCGCCCGTAGCTGGCGGGGCCGGGCAGGGCGCCGGCCGACTGGGGACCGACCCGCAGCGACCCCCCCGCGTCGATCCAGGCGACACTGCCGCCGCCGGCGCCGACGGTGTGGATATTCAGCATGGGGACGGCCACGGCCAGGCCGCCAATTTCGCTATCGCGGGCAAACTCGGCCTGGCCTTGATGCAACACCGCCACATCAAAACTGGTGCCACCCATGTCGGCCGTGATCAGGTTGGGATTTTCGTGGGCGCGAGCGATCGCCATGCCGGCCACCACTCCGCCGGCGGGACCTGAGAGCATGGTTTGGACACATTGCTGAGCGGCTGTTTGGGCGGACATCACCCCTCCATTGCTTTTCATCACGAACAGCGGCGCAGCGACTTGATCGGCTTGCAGAGCGACCTCCAGCCGGCCTAGATAGGATTGCATGACCGGCTGAAGATAAGCGTTCATGGCACAGGTGCTAAACCGTTCGTACTCGCCGTGCTCTCCCACGACCTCGTGCGAGAGGCAAACGGTGGCCTCGGGCATTTTTTCAGCCAGCACCCGCCCGACCTGCAATTCGTGGTCGGGGTTGGCATAGCTGTGCAGCAGTCCCACCGCGACCGCTTCGACCTGTTCCGATTTCATTTGTGCGATCCGTCGATCGAGTTCCGCCATGTCAATCGGTGTACGAACCGTGCCGNNTTCTTCCAGTTCCAGCCGCAGGCTCCGCGGCACCAGAGGCTGGGCCCGTCGCGCCCTCAGGTCGTAAAGCCGCGGCCGGTCCTGGCGCTGAATCTGCAGCACATCGCGGAAACCTCGGGTGGTGAGCAGCGCAACCTTTGCGCCGCTGCGCTGCAGAGCGGCATTGGTGGCGACGGTTGTCCCGTGTACCAGCAAAGCGATGGCCGCCCGCTGGCCCCCCGCCAGCTGACGCGTTCCTTCCGTTAACGCTTGTGACGGATCGTGGGGAGTGCTGGCCGTCTTGTGAAATTCCAACCGTCCTGCGTCCTGGTCGAAGAGGACCAGATCGGTAAAGGTTCCACCCGTATCGGCAGCGACGCGCAAGTGCATGGAAATTCCGGCCATCAAGTGGTGTCAATGACTATGAAATTCTTGCGGATCCCCCGGAGGTGCCGCAAGACATCAGCGGGATCCACGTATTCTGCACTTCTTGATCTGCACTCCTTGCGGAAAGGCAGCGGGGCGAGGCCGCATTTCGCGCAAGCCGTCTGCTGTGCCAGCACCCAGATCGGGCGACCTTGATTCGGGCCAAGAGCAGGTCCGGCAGCCTTTTTCGGCATCCCGGCAGGTTTGGCTTGACCATCGGCCGCCTGCCAAAAAGGGGCTCCGACCGCATCCCGCGAGCGAGCGCCTCGCGGATCAAGCGCTACCCATCGCTTCCCGGACGGCGACGTGGGACCGCTGAGCTTTCAGGCAGGTCTGCCGAAAGGATTCTGGACGGGAAACACCCAGCAGCCGCAGCGTCTCGATGTCGCCCTTGCGAAAAATCAAATCGCCGGCCGGGTACCACTCCTGTCCTTTCTGGACCTCGATGTCGATCTGGTCGAAATTGTCCAGCGATACCGAAGCATCCTCCACCCAAGGCGCCGCCAGCGGCAGTAAGGCTTTACGCGGCTGCAGGACCAGTTTTTCGATCGTCACCCGGCGATTGGTCAGCCGATAACGCCGGCAGAGAAACGGCGTTAAGCTGCTGGCAAATATCAGCAGGGCCAGCGGTATCGACAAAAGGGCCAGCAGGTTGCCCACGTTCAGGATCGGCCCCAGGCCCCACTGGATTTTGTAAAGGCGGCCCAGCGTGCATCCCAACCTGCCAAAGGGGGGAGTCTCCAGGCCCGTGATCGTCGGCCAAACGGTCATCGCCGTCACTTCGTCCAGCTCGCAAGGCGCGACGCCGGCAATGGCTTGTTTCATATCCGTACCCGCAGCTGAAGATTTTTCAGTGTACCTGGCAAAATATCTCGACCAACAGGCAAGCGGTGAAACTACCATAGGAACTTGCGTCTGGCCAGCCCCGCTTGGCTTCAGCCGTCGTGTTCCTGGCAACCGTCACAACCCGCAGAAGGAATTCGTGAAGCTGTGGTGATCTCCCACCGCGGTACCGCCACACGGGTTGCTTTTGGTCTTCATCCCCCGTCGTGCCGCCCTGCCCGCCAGAGCAGCAGGGGAACACTTCCAACTGGTTATTCGGATGGACCTTACGTCACCCCGATAGCTGCGGCGNNATGAGCATCCTCAAGCAGGCCGCCGAACCCCACCCCCACGTCGCCGTCGATTTCCCTTCACCCGTCAAGTTCACCCCACGCGGTTACGGGCATCACGAATTCATGGCGTCGCTGTTACCGGGTGTCTTTGAACGCAAGCTGATGCACCTGATCGAGGAAACGAACGCCACTCTGAAATCATTCACGGACGATTCCATCCAACTCGAATTGGGCAACACCCTCCTGTTCGTTCGTGACAAACCTGTCAACGAAGTCAAAGTGGACGTGTTCTTAACCATTCACCGCGACAGCCCTTGCCCCAACTCGATGACCCACGTCGTCGTCGACATCCAACCGCTTGACCGCGTCACGCGGGATCTCTTCGAGAGTCGATGTAATCAAATCGTACGGGTCCTCCACGCTTGTCTCCTCGCCTACGATCTGCGTTATATTTCCTAGCCCCAAGACGGTTCCTCGCCTGCCGTCACTTGGCGACTCGATTTTCCTGGGGAATCCCAAACCTGGGGCTGGTGCCCAGCCTGTCGCCTGTCACCGCTTCGCAGTTCGCCAACAGACCGGTCATCCACGACACGGGATTGCCTTGAGGGGTCGGCCGGATTTCTGACCAGCCGTCTGCTGTACGACGTTTCGCAAAAATCCAGCTCAGCCCGCCGCACCATCGAACATGCGTGATCAGCGGATCACCCCGGCGATTTGTCCGCGCGGAATTTTCAGGTCGCGGAACCGGTCAACATGCTTCGGCCATTCCCGCCACGGCCGAACGTCTGGGCGACTTACGCCGCACCGGCAGAGGTGAAATTTCGGGTCTCAGGCAGGACCCGCGACGGGGTCTCGCCCACCACCTGGCTGGCCAGCCTTATGCAACCGCGGGTAGCCAAGCCGGCCGGGGCCGCAACTTGCAGCCGCCCCGTTGCCAGAACTGCAATAAAAATGTGATTTTTCGAGGGTCGCGGTGAACCAACGTCCCCGCCGCGACCCAACAAGACGGACGTCAATACGCATGTCGGCCTTCCGCGGCGGCCACCGGCTGGACAGCCGCCGTAGGGAACATCCTGATTTCCGGCTCAACGCTCCCTGACGCTACAAGCCGTAACCTCCGGCAAAACATGGAATACGTACGGCAAGTTTTCCGATAGCTGAAACCAGAGCGGTTCGGCAAAGTGCGCAGTCAGTCGTCTTCATTTCCAGCGGAGTTTTCAAGTGGATAGCGATACCCAAGCGAAACATTTTGTGGCGAATTACGATTCCGGCAGCGAAGGCTTTCCGGCCTGGATATTACCCGTCGTGGCCGTGGTGGTGACCCTGATCTTCGCGCACCTGACCTTCATTCGCCCCGCTCGCAAGGAAATGGCCCAACTGCATCACCAGGTGGGGGCCCTGCAGCGCCACATTGAGCAGCTTGCCGGTCATGGCCAGACGGCGGCCACCGCCAACCAGCTGCTGGTTCACTTAACGCAGCAGGCTGCCCAGACGGCGGAGGCCACCGAGGCTTTGGCCGCTATGGAAACCCTTCACCAGCGGTTGAATCGCGAAGCGGCCGTGTTGGACGAGGCCCATCAGGCGATCACGGCGATGGCCAAGCTGCGGGACGAAGTCCAGAAAAATGTGACGCTGATCGATCAGGCCAGCCACGCGTTGATGGCCATGAATGAATTGCAGGAAGACCTGTTGAGCGGGGCGGACGCGACAACCGAAGCCCAGGCGATTTCCTACGACCTGCTGGCGCTCAAACGCCAGCTGGTCGACGAAGGCCAAGAGGTGGCAACTGCGCATGAGGCCCTGGAGCAGCTGATTGGGATTCGCACCGAGCTGGACCAACAGGGCACGGACATTGAAGTGGCCGATCGGCGGGCGAAGGAGCTGATCGAGTTGAAGAACAAGGTCCTGGCTCGCACCGACGATCTGGCCGGCTCGATCGAAACGTTTGAACGTGCGATCGATCTGCAGCAGCAGTTCGAAGAGGCTTCCCAATCCTTCCACGAAATTCGGCACCTCCTGACCGAAATGACGATGCTCCGCTCTGGAGTGAGGCAGGTTGTC
The DNA here is from genome assembly GCA_011772275.1 of Planctomycetales bacterium. Classification (GTDB taxonomy): domain Bacteria; phylum Planctomycetota; class Planctomycetia; order Pirellulales; family UBA7805; genus CS4-C045. Next base: position 9,789 of record WVZU01000152.1, read on the forward strand.
GAGCACTTCAAGCCGCTGAGCGACCTGGTGAATTTGCGACGGCTGACGCCTGCGGAAATCCGCCAGATGGCACAGACGA
>WVZU01000152.1:9872-10255 GCA_011772275.1 Planctomycetales bacterium
CGAGCCGTCACCCGCGGGCAGGCCGGCCATCACCAAGGCGGTGACGAAGGCCGATTTGACCAGCGCCAGCACCGACTAAGGCACCACGCCAATACGCCGTCGGTTCAAACCTGACCCGATGGCAGCGACCGCTTGGCGCGGCATGGGCTTGGGAACGAGAGACGACAGGGCCCGACCCAGCAATCGATCTCTGGCTGGGGCTGTCCCATCCCTTCCTGACAGCTGCACTTGGCCCCCGAACTGGATCTGCGTTCCAGGGCCAAAACCGGGCACTCGGCCCGGCGCCGTTCCTCAAAGACGGGACCAGCGGGGCGGGACCATTTCCCGCGAGGCAACCGCTGGCCACCTGGTGGCGGTCGTCCAGCGAGCCGGGCAGGGGTTAG
>WVZU01000152.1:10278-10915 GCA_011772275.1 Planctomycetales bacterium
CGAAGATCGCCAGCGGGTCACGTGTTCAGCCATCTCACAACCTTGCGGACAACGGTGCGGGGTACGGCCCGCACGGACAGCGCGCCAAGCTTGTTGAGGGGACCGGGGATGACGATCGTCCGTCCGCGTCGGAAGCCGCGATAGCCGGCCTGGGCGACCCGCGCGGCGTCCATGGTCCCCAGCTGGAACAACCGCGCGTGTTCGATCCCGGATACCGCACCAAATTCCGTAAAGGTGGGGCCGGGCGCCAGGCAGGTGGCCGTCACGCCCGTACCCTGCAGCTCTTCGGCCAAAGCTTCGGTAAAAGACAGCACGAACGCCTTCGACGCATAGTAGACGGCCATTCCGGGACCCGATTGAAACGCGGCCGTCGATCCCACGTTCAAGATGCCACCCCGCCCCCGCCGGATCATGTCCGGGAGGAAAAGACGCGTCAAATGGGACAGCGCGTGAACGTTCACCTGGACCATATCCACCTGCCGCTGGACCGGCAGCGCGGCCACCATGCCCATCGCGCCGAACCCGGCATTATTGACAACCACGTCTATCTCCATTTGCCGCTCGTCCAGCAGCTGCCGAATTTCCGCCGCCGCGCCGGCGGTGGCCAGATCTTTGACAAGGACGGTGACTGAAACAC
>WVZU01000152.1:10933-12578 GCA_011772275.1 Planctomycetales bacterium
CTCAGCTGCCCTGCCAGCTGACGAAGTTTTTCCTGGCGCCGAGCAACCAGCACGACATGGGATTTGCCGCGGGCAAAGCAGTGGGCCAGCTCAAGGCCAATCCCCGCCGAAGCGCCGGTAATCAGAACGGTTTCCTGTCTGGTGTCCATCCGTCTTGTCACCTGCAGGCCTGCCGCGGGTCGCAGGGCTGTTTTCAGGAAAAGCGTGCCGCCCGTCCACAGCCGATACCTGACCTGAAATTCCCAAAGGGTGCAACACCATCTTGGCCGCTCCGACTGCTTTTTTGCTTGTTGAGCACTTTTTGCAACCTTGCAGCGGGCAGCCAATCGACGGGGCGTTGCCGCCGTGGGCCAGGCAAGAGCGGAAGGGAAATTCTGGAGTGCATCGATCGAAGTACCGTAGCAAAAGTCGCCCAGACTTTCGGCCCTGGCAGCAATTGCCGAAACTCGTAACGCGTTCTGGCGATCTGAAAATTCCGCGTTGCCGGACCAGGAGCCGCTGGTTTTCCTGCGTCCACCGCCAGCGACCTGCCGGTCAGGGCGGCCCGCCCGCGAACTTGCCGACCACAGTCGCCCCCCGATGGCTGGCTGGGCCAACGGACAAATGGAGACGGCGCCGCGGGGCGGGACATCGATCCGGAGGTCCCCGCGACAGGGTACCACGCCGGATCGGGCGAGCGGATGTGCAGGGCGCTGATCCGCTTTCAGCACCGTTCAGCTTGCCCACCGTTTCGGTTATTCTGGGGGCCACGGATCCGACCGTCCACGGGAAAACAGAGCAAGCGAGAAGATCATGTGGGAAATCGTCACTACCGAAGCGCTGGTTGCGCTGGTCGCGCTGACCGCCATGGAAATCGTCTTGGGCATCGACAATATCGTGTTCATCGCGATCCTCACGGGAAAGCTGCCCAAAAAGCAACAGCCGAAGGCCCGTTTTTGGGGGCTGGCCATGGCCATGCTGATGCGGGTCCTCCTCTTACTGTCGCTGTCCTGGATCCTGCGGCTGACCGAACCCATCTTTTCACTGGCCCAGCTGGGGCCCCTGCACACCTGGGCCGCGGAGGTGTTTGGTGTTATCCCGGCAGAAGTCGTGGAGATTTCCATCCGGGATATGATCTTGTTTGCCGGCGGCCTGTTTCTGATCGCCAAAAGCGTGCACGAGATCCATGTCAAACTGGAGGGGAGCCAGGAAGGGCACCAGGCTGCGGCCACGGTTACCTTTGGTAGCGCCCTGTTTCAAATCGCGCTGCTGGATATCATCTTTTCGCTCGACTCAGTCATTACGGCGGTGGGGATGGCCAAGGACATCTGGGTCATGGTCACCGCCGTGATCCTGTCCATCATCGTGATGATGGTCTTCGCCGGGCGGATCAGCGATTTTGTCATCCGCCACCCGACGGTGAAGATGCTGGCACTCAGCTTCCTGATCCTGATCGGCGTGATGCTGGTCGCCGAAGGGGTCGGGACGCATGTCAACAAAGGCTACATCTACTTCGCCATGGCGTTTTCTTTGATCGTTGAGCTGCTGAATCTGAAGATCCGCCCGCACCGCCCGCCGGTGATGCCAAGTGCCGAATACTAGGTACTGTGCAAGCAGCGAAAGTGCCTCACGGGGTCGGGAGTCTTTTTCGCCACCCGTCCCGCTA
>WVZU01000152.1:12589-13226 GCA_011772275.1 Planctomycetales bacterium
CTCCCGACCCCTCCGGCCCCTCCGGCCCCATCCTCAAGCCGGCTGCTGTCAAGCCAGCCGGCTACCGTCCAGCGTGTTCTGAGCACCCGATTTGGTGCGCTGACGCTGTCCCTATTTTGTGGGTGGATTAAGAAACTTTACTTGCCGCAGGTCGGCCGCGGTATAGCAGCGTGGAATCCGCATCCCGTGCTGTCGGAGGTGGTAAAAGATCCTCCGCCGCTCGCGCTGCCAGATCATCTCGCAAATCACCGCCAGGCCGGGGAGATTTTTCCCCAGCCGCGAACGAATTTCGACCTGGTCTCCCACGTCGAACCCTTCGGGCCGCACCTCCTCCCAGAGCCTGGGACGAATGCGAAATCGCTGGTCCCCGTAAGACAGGAGGACAAATTTAGGCAAGCGCCGATCGCGGCGAAAGACCCGTGTGCCAGGGATCAGCCGAACGACAATTTCCACGTCTTCCGGATGGATCCACTGGTCCCCGTTTTCCGGCCACCAAGGATAGACACCATATGCCGGTGGTTCACGCATGCGGCACCCGCCCGACGAGGATCAGCCCCTCTGTCCACCGTATTTTTACGCGACCGACCGCCAACGACAAGCTGACAAACCGTCCCTTACGCCACCCGGCCGGTCAAAG
>WVZU01000135.1:0-7972 GCA_011772275.1 Planctomycetales bacterium
CACCCCGGCTGCTCAAAGCTGGCCCCAGAACAACAACAAAACAACACTGCACGGCCTTTGGCCGTAATTACAACATGCGGATTTGGAACAGAAGCAAACAGAGTTAACAGAGGCTGTGACCATTTTCTGTTCTCTCGGTTACCTCCTGTTCAAAAAAACACGCGGGCCTGCCGCAGGCTTTGATGGTTTGCCAAAGAGCACCCCGGCTGCTCAAGCCCGACCCCAGGCGGAAAGGCCATCCCTTCGCGCCAAGATAGCACCCAGCAGCCGGGGTGCTGATACCACCGCCCCCCGGCAAGCACCCCGGCTGCTCAAAGCTGGCCCCAGAACAACAACAAAACAACACAGCGCGGCCTTTGGCCGTAATTACAACATGCGGATTTTGAATAAGANNTTACAACATGCGGATTTTGAATACCAGCTTACCCTCCCGCATACGGGGGGCTTTCGCAGGATGAGGCAACGTTGATCGCCACGCATGTTCCAAACACCTGCTTTGCTTAACAGGGCGGGCTCGGTTCCGGATCGAAACTCCCTGCCAGGCGTCCCAGCAACCTAGCATAGATCAAGACCCCCGTTGCGGACACCGGTGCGAGGACCAGCATGGTAACGTAGGGCGGATCGACGAACGTTAACCAGCCGAGGAACCCGCAGGCGGCCAGCAGGGTCAGCGAGACGGCGTAGAAGGCGGCCCAGGCCAGGGGGTGGGCGACCAACGAACCCAGAATGCGGGGCGAATACGGGATCATCACGCTGCCCGCATCCAATACGCTCAACTGCAAGACCGGGTACAGCACCACAGCCACCGCCACGATCGGGATCCACCAGCCGCCCCAGAGGAGGCTGCTGACCAACCAGCCGACGACCGCCGCCATCAGCAGCACGCCCAGCGTGGAGGGCAGCGTCCAGAACCATTCCAGCCAACCGCTGGCCGGCCAGTCGTCGATCGTGTCGAACCCTTCCGCCGTCTGCTGCACGACGTGCAGGTACATCACGGCCGCGTACGACAAGCTGCCGATCGTGATCATACCCACCGGCATCCCAATCGCCAGCCCGATGGTGGGGACAAAGTGCATAATGTGGTACAGAAACGTGACCAGCAAGGCCGAGGCGGTCAGACCGCTGGTCATGTAAATCCACACCGGCAGCGAACTGAGGTACCAGGGAAAGGTAAAGACACCGGTCAAGAACCGATTTCGGGGGGGCGGGGGCGGGGGCGGTTGCCTCGCGGTAGGTGTCAGGGACGAGCCGGCCGGGTGCTGGGTATAGTATTCGGCCAGTTGACGAGCCCGGTCCACAGCGGGGGGGTCGTCGTCCAACAGCTGATAATCGTCATCGTCCGGAGCGGTATCCGCGTCGTTTGGCAACATGGCACTTACCGAAATCTCAAGAATGACTTCTCGATTTCGATCGTAGCTGAAGGTTCCCTACGGGGCGGGCATAGACACCGGCCAGGCCTTGCGGGAACCGTCGACAACCAAGATCACCACAGTCATTTCTCTTTTCGCTCGGTTTGCTCCTCTGCCGATTTTCCCTTGCTGGAACGGCAAATGCGGAAGTTACTTTGGAACCATTCTGTTAGCGGGACGACAATTCATGAACGGCATCGACCAGCCCGATCGCGTTATCGACGGGCGTTTGCGGGAGGATGCCATGCCCCAGGTTGAAGATATGACCGGGCCGGCCGGCGGCCTGGTCCAGGATATCCCCCACCGCCGCTCGAATGTCGCTCATCTCTGCCAACAGCAGGCACGGGTCCAGGTTGCCCATCACCCCCCGCTCGTGCCCTACCGCCTCCCAGGCCGCTTCCAGTCGGATCCGCCAGTCGACACCGATCATCTGCCCTCCGGCCTCGGCCAGCAACGGCAAGAGGGCCGGGTTCCCCGTGGCAAAGTTGATCACCGGCACACCCTCGCTCAGACCGGCCAAGAGGGCCTGCATGTGAGGCAGGACGTATCGCCGGTAATCGTCAGGCGAGAGGCAGCCGACCCAACTGTCAAAGATTTGCACCAACTGCACGCCCGCCGCGATTTGTGCGTTGAGATACAGGGTGATGCCACGCACCAGCCGGCGCATCAGCTCGTCCCAGGCGCCCTGGTCCCGGTACATGAGGGTCTTGGTGAAGAGATAATTCCGAGACCCGCCACCTTCAATGGCGTAGCTACCCAAGGTGAAGGGGGCGCCGGCAAACCCGATCAACGGCAAGCGGTCCGGCATCTGGGCCCGGGTAAGCTGGACCGTTTCCATCACAAACTGCAGCGAATCCACCCGCTCCAGTTCCAGCACGCGATCCACATCCAGCGGTTCGCGAATGGGGTTGTGGATCACCGGGCCCTCCCCGCTAGCATATTCCAGCTCCATGCCCATCGGTTCCAGGATCGGGAGAAGGTCGGAAAAGATGATCGCCGCATCGACGCCAAGCCGTTGTTGCGCGGTAATGGCGACTTCGGCGCAGAGCGTGGGGTTTTTGCAAAGTTCCAGAAACGTGGTCTTCTGGCGAACCTCGCGGTATTCGCGCATGTAGCGACCCGCTTGCCGCATCAGCCACACCGGGGTGCACTCCACCGGCTCGCCCCGCGCCGCCCGCATCATCAGGCTGTCGTACCAGGGCTGCTGCCGGTCTGCCACGGCGTCGCGGGCAGGTCGAGCCGCCAGGGCGGCACGGACGTATTGCTTGCGTTGCAGGATGTCGGCGGTCTGTCGAGCCGCGGCGGTGACCAGTTGGCCCATCTTGGGATGATCCGGTTCCAGATCCACCGGCAAATCGGCTTGCCGCAACCGCTCGCTGGTCGTCGGTCCAATGGATGCGATCACCAGTCCGCTTAACGCCTCCCGCAACGCCTGGCCCCGGCCCAGCTTCTCTGCGGTGGCCAGGAGATTGGTTACCTGGTTAGCGGACGTAAAGAGGGCCGCCGCGATGGTGCCATCGATGATGGCCCCGATATTGGCCTCCAGCGGCCCGCAATCTTCCGGCAGTTCCCAGGCGTAGACTTTCACAGGCACGACCGTCGCGCCCCTGGCTTCCAGGCCGGCCAGCAGGCTGGGATTGGGCTGGCCGTACTCCTGCAGGCCCACGACGTGTCCCGCCACAGGCACGTGCCGGTCGATCGTTTGCAGCACCTCGCGCCACGTGTTCGGCTCCTCGACCACGTGGGTCGGGGCAATGCCCAGCTCGTTCAACACGGCCAGCGGCTTGGGACCACGCACGATCGTCGTGGTATCGGTCAACGCCGACAGAAAGCGATCGCGATCGACTTGCCGTTCGACGGCGGCCAGCAGGTGTCGAGCCCCGACGCCGGTCAGCAGAATCACGACGTCAATTTGCGCGGTCATCAGACGGTGCGCGAAGTCGACAGCTGCCGAATTCTTTTCCAGCGCGACTTCGCGCATGGAGGGACTGACATGCGGCACACCCCCCTGCCGCTGAATCAAACGCGCCATCTCCTTTGCCCGGCGGCTCTCAAACGCGGCAACATGCAATCCCTCAAACGGCATAGTGAGGCGAACGCCCAATTACGAAATTCCCATGACCCATCACGATGGACCAATTCTACACGAACTTGCCGCGCAGAGCAGCCACGGGGCAAGAAGGACATTTTGGCGGCCACGGGAACGTTTCCTCCGGTCCAGGAGACACGATTGCGGTAACTCTCAAGTGGAAAGCATCAGATGCTGTCAGCCGTCCCGGCCGGGCGGTCTGTGCAAGCACCTACCGGCAGCTGCTGCCAGCCCGCCGGCAGGGCGGATCACCAGACGCATGCCGCAGAAGGGGAGATGGAGAGCGAAAAGGGTGCCATCCCACCAGGCCGACTCCAAAATAAATCGCGTATCCGCAGGAGAGAGGATCGGGGAAAGCGGCCGGCTGCGACGGGGGGATGCGACTAGGTATTGATCATCCCGTAGCGAATAATGCACCACAATGTTTCCAAAGCGTCCCGCAGGCCGATCTTCTTGCCCTCGGCATAGCCGCGACTCTTGTAGCTGATCGGCATTTCATAGATTTTCTTGCCTCGCCAAGACAGCTTGGCCGTCAGTTCCGGTTCGATGCCAAACCGATTCTGCTGCAAGGGGAGGTTGAGCAGTACCGAGCGGCGGATGGCCTTATAGCAGGTTTCCATGTCGGTCAGCTGCTGACCGGTGAACAGGTTGGACAGGGCGGTCAAGAGACGATTGCCACTGCGGTGCAGCCACCCATCCCGCTGGACGGGTGCCAGGTACCGCGAGCCATAAACGACGTCACAGCGATTTGCCAGAATGGGTTGGGTCAACATCACGATGTCGGCCGGATCGTACTCCAGGTCGGCATCCTGGATGATGACCACGTCGCCGCGCGTGATCCCCAGGGCGGTCCGCAAGGCGGCGCCTTTGCCGCGATTGGTCGCGTGATGGATAACTTGCACCTCGGGGATCTCCGCCAGCTGGTCGGCAATCTTGGAAGTTCCGTCGGTGCTGCCATCGTCGACAATTAGTACCTCTTTGTGGATCGGCAGGCGCAGGACCCGCTGGACCACCTGCTGCAACGTTTCGCGTTCGTTGTAAACGGGGAGGACGACGGACACAGCGCAGGTCGTCTCCTGCTGCTGGGCCTTGTCCAGCAGCTGATCGGCCCGCTCGATGGTCGCCTCGATCCGCTCAACACATGCCGTATCCACCGGCGCTGGGACAGCCTGCGGGCCAGTCTGGCTATGTTGCTGCTCGTTTTTTATTTGATCCGTTGTTTCCATTTGACCCGTCGTTTCCAGGGGATCCCTTGATTCGTCGAGATCCGTACTTGCCGGAATTTTTTCAATGGCACAAATCATTGTTTGGAAGACCCTCAGCCCGCCTATCATGTCGAAATCTGACCACCGCCATGCCATATATGCTCGGCAGAAATACCCACCGCTCATGCGAAAAGCAATCGCTTGGATACCCCCCGCGCGTTATACGGGTTATCAGGCTGCCTCGGCTGGCAGAGATGTCACGCCTGTGCCGCCCATGCGGCCCGTACGGACAAGGGGCTGGCCAACCGGCGACCGGCCTCCCCCAGGGGAACGTGATGCTGGAGTCCAGAGGTAAGTCCTGCCAGAAAGAAAAACAGCATGTGCGCGATGTTCATATGACCCATCGGCTGAAAGATGGCGTTGGGAATGTAAGCGGCCACCACCGCCAGCATCATCAGGCCGTGCCGGCGGACCCACGTCGGCGCCTGGGTCGCCGACCATAACCGCCAGGCCGCCACGGCCATCGCCGTCAGCATCGCCACGTACAACACGAACCCAATCAGGCCCGTTTCTACCAGGATGCTGAGGAACAGGTTGTGGTGCACCTCGTCCCGGATGTGTTCCAGCGCCAGCGAGGTCGAACGGTCGGAAAGGTAGAGATCTTTGTGGTGGATATACTGGCCGAACCCACAACCGGTCAGGGGACGGTCGCGGAACATCTGCCACGACACGTACGCAAAGGACACGCGCATGGAGGCCGAATCTCGAGAGGCGTCGGCACTCCGCCCGCCGCTGAAGGACTGCAACTGCTGCCAGCGGGTACCGACCACCAGCAGGCCCACGATCATCAGCCCGGCCAGGCAGACGGTGCGGACCTGCCGCGACGTGGTCAGCCACAACAGCAACCCCATCGCCAGGGCCGTCCCCATCCAGACACAACGCGTGTAGCAAAAATAGATGCCGGCACAAAACGGGGCAGAACCAAGCAACAATCCGATGCGCAACTTGGGGGAGGCCTGCAAGCGATAGACCCAGGCCACGATCAGGCAGATCGAGAGGGCAAAACCGTACACGACCGCCTGCACCATGGGTCCTCGAGCCCGGCCGAAGTGCAGTCCCACGTCCGGATCGGATATGTGTCGGGGAAAGACCGCCCACCACTGCCCACTGACCTCGGCCAGACCAGTCAAGGCCAGATACATCCCAAAGGCGATAAAAGATTTCTGGACCAGGCCGATCGCGCGGTCGTCCAGCGGCAACTGCCTGGCAATCGCGTACAGGAGTAACGGGCTGCCGTAGCCCACCATCAGGTGCCAGATCGGTGAGGGAGCGTCCGGGGGCAGATCGCGGAAGTCCGAGGTAAACGTCCGTACGGCCAGCCAGGCAAAAAAGATCCACACCCCATAGTCCAGACGGACCATCGGTCTGGCATCCAACCGCCCCATCCGCCAGGCGATGGCGTACATGGCAACCAACATGACCAGCACCAGGCGATCGCAAGTCAGCTCGACCGGACCCACCCGCAGATGAAAGAAGTAATATCCCAGACAGGCGTTGACGGCCAGGAAGACGAGGCAGCCGGTCAGCAGCGATCCGCGCAGGACAAAAGCCGCTGCCCACACCACAGCGACCAGGCCCAGGATGATGATCAGCATTTGCATGGCAAGTCGCCTAGGCGCTTCCTTGCAAGCTGAACAGCGCCTCCCAAATCTTGGATCTCGACGGATGGGTGGCCGTCAGCAAGGTCCCGTGGGGCTGACCCGCGGGCGGCGTCACATCCAACGGCGCGGTCACAAATACGATCCCCAGCCCCACGACCAGCCCGCCCACCAGGCCGCTGAACAAGATTACCACGCGACCGGGCCCCAGGGGCTGGGTACCCGTTTCCGGCTGGTCAATCACGGTGATCAGGCTGGCGACATGCGCCGCCGCTCGGCTGGCACGCGCTTCGGCCAGGTTTTGTTGAGCCGATTGGAGGACCTGAGTCAGTTGTACGATCTCCTCCAGCCGCTGGCCGTATTCGGCTCGCACCGAGGCCAGGCGCTGGAGCCGCTGAGTGATTCCCGCCAGTTCCTCTTCCAGTTGGACCACGCGAAGCTTGTTCAGCCGCAATTCGACCTTCACCCCCCGCATCGCCGTGCCCAACTCGCCAGAAAGATGTCGGCCAATCTCCTCCTCCGCAGCCTTGGCGGCCAGCACTTCCGGGTGATCGCCGGTCAACTGGCCTTCCAAGCGGGCGGTGGCCAGTTGAGCGTCGACGAGGCCATCTTTGAGGCGGCGGAGGGCCGGTTGGGCTTCCAGGAGTCGGTTGGGGGTCGCCAACAGCCGGCCCGGATTGGTTTGCGCCTCGTCCAACAGCCGAAACAGCTCCTCGCTGGCCATCATCGCCTGTTGAGCGGCTCGCAATTCATTCTCCACGGTATTCAACCGGCGACGCAGGTCGCTGTTGCCCGAAGGAGAACGCTGCAAGATCCTCAATTCGGCCAGGTCCCCGGCAACCCGCGTCTCCAGATCGGCCAGGCCTCCGGTGGCGTTGTTGAGTTCGTCTTGAGCGAGCTTGACGCTGCGGACCAGTTCGGTCGTCATGCTTTCCGCCTTACGGTTGCGCAACCGTTGATACTCCTGCTGAACATGTCGCGAGATGGCTGCCGCCAAATCGATGGCTCGCTGGCAATGCTTGTCCTTCACCTTCAGGTAAAAAACCTCGGTTTTTCCAAACACGGCGCCCTGGGGCGGGGTCATCGTGACCGCTTTCCGCGTTCGGGCCACGTCCCTGGCCGTCGGCCACGCCGGGACCGATTTGCCGGCCGGCGGTCCCAACTCGGTCAAAGCAGCGGCCACCACACGGCGGCTGCGACTCAGCTCCAGAATCGTCTCCTGGACCGTTTGCATCTGCTCCAGACGCTCGAAGCGGCCAGGTTTCTGATGAGCCGCGGTGGTGGTGGCCTCGTTCCTGACAATCATCGGCAACGAGGCCTCCCATTTGGGCTGGTGCACGACCGCGTAGGCCGCAGCGGCCAGGGTGATCAGCACGGCAGGCACCGCCCAACGCAACGGATATTGGATCACCAGACGGGTCAAATGGGAAAACGGATCGATGCGGTCACGAGTGAGCGACATGGCTGGCCTTTGTGGGTTTTACAAAGCATATCATGGCAAACAGCAGCTACCGCTCGCCTTTGCCGACGCGATCCAGTCGCAAACCCAGTGCCAAGCTGGCCGATCAGCTTTTCGGCCGATCCGCAACCGATTTTCCACCCGCGCCGGTG
>WVZU01000135.1:8073-14878 GCA_011772275.1 Planctomycetales bacterium
CCATTGGCGGATAAAAACCGGCAGCCGGAACCCCATCCGTCGAGCGACCAGACCAAGGGGGCGAGCCGGTGTGAACTTTGAAATAGGGAAGCTTGTCGCGACCTCCCCTGCAGGGCGGGTTTCGGAAAGACTGTCGTCGTTCGAGCGCCGTGCGATTTGAGCCGCCTTCATCCGGTTCTACCGTTGTCTGCCGACACCACCTGGCCCAGAAAAAAACGATGCACATCCAACGATTGACAACCGCAGCGGAACTGGATGCCGCCGGGCAGGCGTGGAACGCCCTGGCTGGCGACCGACCCTTTCTGCGCTACGAATGGCTGGGAAGCTGGTGGCGCCATTTCGGCGAGCCGCACGGAGACGAACGTGCCGTGGGCGAACCCTTTGTCCTGGCAGTGTACCCACCTGGCGACAGCCGAACACCCGTCGGTCTGGCACCCTGGTATCGGGCACGCTCCTGGACCGGCGGCCGCACGCTGCGGTTCCTGGGCGACGGGATCACCTGCACCGAGTACCCGACCGTTCTATGCCAGAACGGTTGGCAATCCTCGGTCACGGCAGGGCTGGCTGAGTGGCTGGATCAGCAAAGTCCGCAGGCCTGGGACGCCATGGAATTTTCTGCCTGCGATCCGCGGGACGACGTCCTACCTCAACTGGCAGNNTGATGCCTGCTGGCGGCTGGAACTACCCCCCGACTGGGAAACCTACCTGGCATGGCTGTCCAAGACGAATCGCAGGCGAGCCCGCAAGCTGTTGCGGACCCTGGACGAGGAAAGTCGCTGGCACCATGGCACCGTTACCGCGGACGAGTTAAACGCTGCGCTGCAGACCATGATCCAATTGCATCAGCGCCGCCGCGCCAGCCGCAAGGAGACGGGCTGTTTTGATTCACCTCACTTCTGCCGCTTCTTTGAAGACGCCACCCGCCGCCTCTTCGCCTCCGGAATGTTAAAACTGGACTACGTGCGTCTGGAGGGCCGCATTGCCGCGGTCGACTACAACGTGCTGGGTAGCGACACGATCTACACCTATCAATCCGGGATCGATCCAGACGCCCTGCAGCACACACCCGGTCGCATGCTGATGCTCGCCACCATCCGTCGAGCGATTGACCACGGCTATGCCGCTATCGATCTGTTACGCGGTGACGAACCCTACAAGGCCAATTTTCGGGCCCGGCGGACCGAGACGATTGACTGGCGGATCGTGCGAGGCACGCGATCGGCCCGCTGTCGGCAAGTCGCCTGGCTGGCTCGTCGACAAACCCGAGCCTGGGTCAGGCAGGGTCTGGCAACGGCCCGCAGCTGGCAAACGGCCGCTAGCCAGACGCTGGCCCATGCCTGGGCCACCGGCTGGAGCGGAAAACCGGCCCACTAACTTTGGCGACCGGAAGAACCACCGACGACCAGAAAATCCACAGCGGAAATTTGCTGAGATGGGACGGGCCATGCCGATCTGGAAACAACTGCTGCTGGGCCTCTATTACCACGGCTCGTGGCCAATACGATCGGCGCGGAACCGCCTCTGGGCGGGGACGGGTCGAGCGCCTTTGATGGTGGTCATGTATCACCGTGTGGCCGACGATGGGGCCAACGCCTGGACGACGCCCAACGCTGTCTTCCAGCGACAGATCGCCTGGTTGCAGCGGAATTTCGAACTGATCTCATTGGCCGAACTGCAACGCCGCGTCCGGGCCGCACATAACCACCGCCCGGCGGTCAGCATCACGTTTGATGACGGCTACGCGGCGAATTGCGACCAGGCACTGCCGTTGCTGGTCCAGCAAAACATTCCGTTTACCTATTTCGTCACCAGCAGTGCCATCTTGAGCGGGAAACTTTTCCCGCACGACCTGGCGATGGGCAACCGGCTGGCCCCCAACACGCTGGCCGATCTGCGAGGCCTGGTCGCTGCGGGCGTGGAGATTGGCGGGCATACGCGGACACACGCGGACCTGGGCGCGGTCCGCTCTGAAGCCACGCTGTACGACGAAGTGGTGACGGCCGGTCGAGAATTGGAGGACGCGCTGGCTGTACCCTTGCGCTATTTTGCCTTTCCCTTCGGCCAGCATCGCCATTTGAACCGCCACGCGTTCCGGCTGGCCGCTGACGCAGGCTACGCCGGCGTTGTGTCCGCTTACGGCGGCTACAACTTCGCCGGCGACGACCCGTTTCACTTGCAGCGGATGGGCGTCGACGGCCCCCTGATCCGGCTGAAGAACTGGACAACGCTGGACCCGGTCAAGCAATGGCGGATTTCGCGTTACGAGTATCGGGACCCGGACCGATCCCTGCTGGCAGCGGGAGGGCGAGTCGGATGACGTCGGCCGCCCATCCCCTCCCGTCCGTCGAAGACACCCGGCTGGCTGTACGCCGCGATACGCTGGCCGCCAGCGTCATGTTTTTAATGGCGCTCAGCTGCGTTCAACCGCTGATCTCGTTCGGCCGCGGCCTGCTCTTCTGCCGCTGGCTGGATCCCGAACAGCTGGGCTGCTGGGACATGGCACTCAGCTTCCTGACCCTGATCGCTCCGGTCGTCGTCCTGGGCATCCCCGGCTCGTTCGGCCGCTACGTAGAACACTTTGCTCAACGCGGTCAATTGGCCACCTTCCTCCGCCGCACCGGCCTGGCCTGCCTGGTGCTTGGCACGGCGGCCGTGGCCCTGGTGGCCTGGCAGGCGGGGTTCTTCGCCGGCCTCATCTTTGGCCGCCAGGACCTGGTGTCGCTGGTTCACCTGGTGGCGGTCTGCCTGGCTTCCATGGTCGCCTTTGGGTTTGTCATCGAACTGTTGACCGCCCTGCGAATGTTTCGCGTCGTATCGCTGTTGCACTTTGTCAAAGGCGTCATGTTTGCCTTATCCGGCGCGGGTCTGCTGCTGGTATGGACCAGCGCCGCCAGTATTCTTGTCAGCTACACGCTGGCTTGCCTGCTGGCATCGGCCCTCTCGTTGTGGTGGCTGCTGCCCACCTGGAAATCGCTACCCGCCGCCGATTCGCTGGCTGCCGATTCGCTGGCTGGCAGCGCGGCGTTAAGCCGACGGGGGCTGTGGGCCAAGCTGATGCCGTTCGCCGCCTGGGTTTGGCTGACCAACCTGACCGCGAATCTGTTCGAGATCACCGATCGCTACATGATTGTCCATTTCAGCGGGATGCCGAATGCCGAGGCGCTCTTGCAGGTGGGTTACTATCACAGTTCCCGGCTGGTCCCCCTGCTGCTGATTTCTTTCGCCGGCATGTTGGCGTCGTTGATCCTGCCGCACCTGGCCCGCGACTGGGAAGCGGGGCGGCGGCAGGTCGTAAGCAGCCAGGTGATTCTGGGACTGAAACTCTGCTCGTTGTTCATGGCCGCTACCGCAACCGCCGTGATGCTGGCAGGGCCCTGGTTGTTTGAGGTGGTGCTGGAGGGCAAATACGCCTCGGGGCTGGCGGTCATGCCGTGGACGTTGGCCTACTGCGTCTGGTTTGGCCTGGTTTCCGTGGCCGAGATGTATTTGTGGTGTGCTGAGCGTGTGCGGCTGGGTACCGCGGCCCTGGCAGTGGGGGTAGTGGTGAATGTCGTATTGAACCTCCTGCTGCTCCCTTCCCTTGGCCTGCTGGGCGCCGTGCTGGCGACCGCGGCTTCCAAACTGTTCGTGCTAACCCTGATCTACACGCTCAGCCACCTGCTCGGTCTACCCTTCGACTGGCGGCTGTGGGCCCTGGCTTTTCTGCCGCTGTTGATCTGCCTGGGTCCGGCCTTCGCGGCTGCCGCGTTGGCCGTCTTGGGCCTGGCCGTGATCGCCACGCCGCTGGTCCTGACCGCCGCGGAAAAAGACCTGTTGGCCACCGCCCTGACCCGGTGCTGGAAAGGCGGTTAAGCATTGCGCTTGGCGGGGGAAACGCTACCAGCATCCCCAACCGTGGCTGAACAGTTTTCACCCCGCAAGGCAACCGCGGCGGACCACCCTGCTGCACCCGCTAACGCTCGACAATGCTACCCAAGGCGG
Source organism: Planctomycetales bacterium (assembly GCA_011772275.1). Lineage (GTDB taxonomy): Bacteria > Planctomycetota > Planctomycetia > Pirellulales > UBA7805 > CS4-C045. The sequence goes on from WVZU01000135.1 coordinate 12,055, forward strand.
CCGATCGTCCAACCCGCAAGGTGGCGGTCGCTGCGGGAGAGACGGCATACCCTATGCTGTCCAACTTGGGTTCGCTACGATACATAAGGTTTTGTCAGGAAATTTCAGGGGTCAGTACAAGCTTCAGACGACTTAAGCACAATGTGTCCAAATCGGGGAACGGAGTTTTATTTTCGACCTCCAGACAGCCGGATTTTCAGCTGGATTGACAGGTTGTGGAAAACTGTGTGAATCTGGTCCTTTGTCAGCGCTGGGTTTCCCCCCCCCAGCGAAACTCGCCCCGCGGTTCGGTCCTTCCCGCAGCGCCGCAAGGCTTGGCAACTTTGGCGCCAGGCAACGCGACAGGGATTCCGACAGGGGGGGAAAGCGACTGGGGGGGNNACAGGGGGGGAAAGCGACAGGGGGGAAAAGGCGAAGTGCTGGGCCTGGCAGACCACAAGTCGCCGATGACTTTTCCTGCAGAGCCTGAAAATTGTTGTTGCTCTGGCGACCCGGTTGTTGACTTTGCTGCTGGAACGAGTTCTTATTCCCTATGACCGGGACTCTCTTAGCGCTTATCGCCAAACTGCTCAGCGGCGCCAGTGTGCGCTGGATCGACAGCCAGCCCGACACGTGCCAGCGGGTCTACTTTGCCAATCACACCAGCCACCTTGATGCGCTGGTCATCTGGTCATCGCTGCCGTACGACGTCCGAAACGTGACCCGGCCGGTGGCTGCCAAAGACTACTGGACCAAGGGTGCGGTGCGTCGCTACCTGGCAGGGGTCTTTAACGCTCTGCTGATCGACCGCAAGGAGATCAAGGTCCACCAGAGCCCCGTCGACTTGATGTTGCGCGAGATTGGTGACAGGCAATCGCTGATCGTGTTCCCCGAAGGCCATCGGAACACGGGCCCGGAGCTGGGAGAGTTCAAGAGCGGGTTATATTATCTCTGTAAGAAAAGGCCTGACCTGGAAGCCATTCCGGTCCACCTGGACAACATGAATCGCATCTTGCCGCGGGGCGAAGTGTTGCCGGTGCCGCTGCTAAGCTGCATCACGTTTGGCCCTCCTTTGTGGTTGGAGAGTGGCGAGCCGAAGAGCGCGTTTTTGGGTCGAGCGCGCCAGGCGATTCTGAAACTGAAGGACATTTAAGATGCTGAACGACCCGTACACCTGGTATTTCGTGGGAGGCGTCCTGCTGCTTTTGGGCGGTGCCACGGCCGTCGGTCAGTTTCTGAAGGGACAGCCCGAATCCAGCTTGAACCCTGCGATGATCGACACGTTCAATCGGCGGGTGCGGGCCTGGTGGCTGCTGTGTTCACTTCTGGCCGCCTCGTTGGTTTTGCATCGCGAGGTCAGCGTGGTGCTGTTCGGGCTGTTGGCCTTCTGGGCCTTGCGCGAATTTATCACCCTGACCCCCACGCGGCTCAGCGACCATCGAACCTTGTTCTGGGTGTTTTTGATTTTTACGCCGCTGCAATATGTGCTGGTGGGTCTGGACAAGTACGACATCTACAGTATTTTTATCCCCCTGTATGGCCTCTTGTTTGTCACGGCCCGCGTGGCCTTTTCGGGGGATCCCAAGCGATTTCTTGAGCGAACCGCCAAGATCCAGGCCGGGCTGGTCTTCTGCGTCTACTGCCTCAGCTTCGCCCCCGCTCTGCTGTACCTGCAAATTTACCAAGTCGATACCCTGGCCACGCTGGCTGAGCCCGCTGCGCAGGGCGATCCGGGCGGCAGCCCGGTGCGGATCGCGATGGCCCAGCCCTGGCCCAAGAACGCCCTCCTGCTGTTCTACTTCGTGTTCCTCGTGCAAATGGGGGATGCCTTGCAATACGTGTGGGGCAAAGTGCTGGGCCAGCGGGTCATCGCCCCGGCCATCAGCCCCACACGGACCTGGGAAGGATTCTTGGGCGGTGTCGGCAGCACCGCGTTGCTGGGCGCCGTCCTCTCCTTCGCCACCCCTTTTAATCACTGGCAAGCCGCGGCGATCGCCCTGGTCGTGGCCCTGGCCGGCTTTGCCGGCGGCATGACGATGTCGGCCATCAAGCGCGATCGGGGGGTAAAGGACTACGGCACGCTGGTCGTCGGTCACGGCGGGGTCCTGGACCGCATCGATTCGCTCTGCTTCGCCGCGCCAATCTTCTTTCACATCACCAAGGTCTTCTTCACGGCCGGCTAGCCGTTTGTCATCGGTGAATTTTCAGGCGGCGAAACCCGCCCAGAATTCCGGCAATTCCTGCCAGCGGCGAAAGTCCCGGCGACGTTCGCGATACCGACAAGGGCGCAACTTCAGGAAGGAGACGGGGCGAGCCCGGTGTTGTGCACACACTTCGCAGACAGCGACAGGAAGTCTTTGCCCGGCAAGAAACACAACGCGATTCAACCGCCAGCGGATTGAGGATACGTCGAGGATCCCCTTGCGACACCCGACGCGGCCAGGCAAAGGCTGGGCTGTCGCACAGCAGGCAGCTGGGGGTGCATTACACGGATTGTAATTGTTTGGCAGCATGCGAGTATGCGTCGGAGCCGGTTAGACTTTCACATCACATGGACCACATTTTAAAAAGCAAGCCACCCCCTGCTCTTAGCCCCGGCATTTATGCCGGGGTGATGATGTCCATGACCCCACCGGCGAGGCCCGTTTACGGGCCTTCTGGCCGTTGCGGCTTCAGCCCTGGCGATCATGTGTGCTACTGCTTGATTTCGTGTTGTTACGCCGCAAGCCATCTCAGGCTAAAGCCAAACAGCACAAAGCCCCGTAAACGGGGCTCACGACATTGTTTTACGCGAGCTCAACCTCGTGCTAAAGCACGAGGCTATTCGCATGAAGCCAGAAGAGCA
>WVZU01000126.1 GCA_011772275.1 Planctomycetales bacterium
GCATGTGAGTCGATATTTGCCACCAGCTCGCGTAGCGCGGCTTCCAAACCCAGCGAATCCACATCGACCGGAGCCAAGCCGCGGACGATTCGGCCGACTTCAATCAAGGATGCTTGCAGGCCTTGCAGAATCACCCCTACGGCCTCCGCCTCGGGCAACGTTTTTTCTCTGAGTTTTTTCATTGTGGTCCTGGCCAAGTAGGTCAAACCCGTAAGCTGCTGGCCCAGGCTGTCGTGCAATTCATGGCTGATTCTCTGCCGTTCCTGGCTGCTGATTTCTGTGACCTGTTTTTCCAGATAACGCCGCTCTGTGACATCTTCAGCGATCCCGGCCACCCGATACACCTCACCCGCTTCGTTTCGAATGGGCACACCCCGGTCCGCAATCCAACGCATGGTGCCATCCGGCCGAATGATCCGATACTCTTCCTGAAATTTGCCTGTCGACACCATAGCCCGAAACGCGTCGGCCACTCGTGTTCGATCCGCTGGTTCAATGGCTTCGATCCACACTTCTGGATTCCGATACAGCTCGTCGCAAGAATGACCCCAAATTCGTTCAAAAGAAGGACTCGCATACAACACCTGGGACGACGCCACATCGGTAATCCAAAAGCACTCCGGAACATGCTCAGCCAGCTCGCGAAACCGCTCTTCGCTGGCCGCCAAAGCAGCCTCCGCCTTCTTACGTGGCGTGATATCGGTCGAGATTCCGCAAGTACCGATCGCGTTGCCCTCATCGTCGTGGTAGGGAAATTTGAGCGAAATGTAGGTATGGGGACCGTCGTCATGAGGAGCGATCTCCTCGAATTCAATCGCAGCGTTACCTTGCAGGACCAAGCGATCATTCTGAGCAAAAGATTTCGCCATTTCCGCTGGAAAAAAATCTAAATCAGTTTGTCCCTCGATCTCTTCCCCAGTCACATCAAACAGCTCTTCGAACCGTCGATTAATCAGCTCATACTTGCCTGCCTTGTTCTTGGCATAGATCACGGCCGTCGTGTTATCGAGAATGGCCTGGATGATATGTGCTTTTTTGATGAGCTTATCGCGGGTATTCATGAATATCATCCGAACGCGAGAGATGGTGGGGGTCGCACCGGGTCCAGCCCATACTTTTGCTTCAGCGTACACGCCATGGCCTGAGACAGCCAGTGGGAGCCTAGCGAACCGCAGGAAGGAGGTGCTTGGCAATCTTTCCCAACGTCCGATCCGTGACGCTTCGTGTCCGCGGCCAGGATGCGAATTGACAAGGACTAGGATCTGCGGCTTGGGGCGCTCCAGCCCAAACCAGATTGCGGAAACTTGTTCCCGGGCGGCTGACAAATCGGNNGGCGGATCGCCGGAATCTGGCGTCGTTACCAAGCAGAGCAAAAGGATCGAGGAGACCAGCACCTACCGTCCCTCGGCATTCGACGCTTGGCCAGCATACCGGCCCGAGACTCGCGGCTCGCATTCCAGCAGAAAAACGGTCGCAGCCAAACTACCGACTTTAGCGTCCGCTTTTACTTTTCTCTGAGTTGGAATTTTTGGCGGGTGCTTCGGTGGTAATCCCGTTACGGGACATCTCAGAAATGGCATCAGCAGAACTTTGGAAACTGCCAGCCGTTATTCCGCCGACCGTTCGGATGCCCACGACACAGATGATAATGATCAGCCCCAGCAGCACCGCATATTCCACGGCGGTGGGACCGCTTTGGTCGGTGAAGAACTTCTTTACTTTGCGTACAATTGCGTGAATCATGACAATCGAAAAATTGGCTACGAGTGGCTTTTTGTTCGGGAACTCGCTGTCCAACCGTAGGTCGCTCGGCCCGGTTTTCAAGCGAAATTTAGGGTCAGCCTCGCTACCGCGTAAAAAACGGCCGAAAAACTGCCCGCTCCGTCCGTTTTTTCTACCCGCTGCGGAGCCCGGATGGAGGGATTCCTGGGGGGTTCCCTGGCCGGCACCAGGGTCCTGTGTCGGGCCGGCCCCTTCGGGTGCGGGGCAGCCAGGCTGCCCAGAGGTTCCCTGAAGGTTTTTCGCCTGGGACCCCTTACTCATTAAAGATTCGCCGCCGGATGGACGGCAGAGAGCCGGCGAGTCCACTGCCCATCTGTCCGTCCGTCGACAGGCACCGCCGCTGGACGCGGGGGATGACTTTGAGCACACCCCTCAGGATTCGAACCTGCAACCTTCGGTTCCGTAGACCGATGCTCTATCCAATTGAGCTAGGGGTGCCTGAAAGGAGGAAATCTAATGGTTTTGCATCGATCTGTAAATTCCACCGCCGCGGGGAGGGGGATGACGTGGCGAGCGGGGATGTGGGGCAGGTGCGGCGGCCGCCTCCAGTTGCAGCAGGCGGGATTTAGTCGCCGGTCCGCCGGGTGCGGAAAATTCGCCTACACGACCTGAGCGGGGGAGGACTCGGTGGCAGGGGATGATCAGGGGTAGGCGATTGCTGGCCATCACGTTNNCTGGCCATCACGTTCCCCACAGCTCGGGCCGCCCCCGCGGCCCCGCAGCGGGCTGCCAGATCGGCATAGCTGGCGGTCTGGCCGTAGGGAATCGCGCGACACGCCCGTAAAACTCGACGTTGAAACACCGTACGCCCCTCCCAATCGACCTGGACGTCCCGAAAATCGTCCACTTCACCCTCGGCGTAGGCTTCCAGACGGGCGGCGAGCTTATCCAGCCAGCAACCGGCATCACGGCTGGCCCGCCCCGCGTCGGTCATTCCCCCCCCGCTGTCCCATGCATCCCAGACGGTCGATTCACGGCGGTGGCCCAGCGTGACGTAAACCAGCCGGGATCGATTTGCGACGATCCCTATCCATCCCAGGCGTGTGGAAACCGTCTTTTTGAGCAGACCAAACACTGGCCAGATCCTCAATTTCTTGTTAGGCTAAAACTAGGTTTGGTCAGACTTGGCACGCCAGCCTGGGTCGTTAACTAATCGCGTTTCTGTCTGGACCGAAGACAGCCCCAGTTTACGCGTTCTGCGTCTGGCTGATAACCCTGTTCCCTGCGTCTTACAGATCAACACACAATCCCCTGGTGTTTGACGCTTAGCCAACTTGCGGCGACCTTTGCAGCGAGGATGAGCTTGGATGAGCGAATATGATTCTTTGAGCGACGATTTTTACATCAACATGACGCTCAGCACCGAGATGGACCTGCCGGGCGGTCGCGAAGCGGTGCTGCATTTTTTCGAGCGGCTGCAGAAGACCTATCCTTCGATGCGGAACTTTTACTGCCGCGAGAAGGGCGATTTCGTCTTGGAAGAGGATAAAGGTCTGGGCCGTTACCGCTGGGTGGCTTTAGAGAACCGTCGCATTTGTTCCGGACAGGTGAATCCCGCATCCGTGGAAGATGCTCTGCAGCAACATCGCCTGGTTCTGGAGATCGCACCTTACATGCTCTCGGTCAGCCCCCTGGACTGCGAAGCGCTCGATTTGCTGTATGGTTTCGACTTCACCTACCGCGGCAACCACAATCAGTTGAT
>WVZU01000352.1 GCA_011772275.1 Planctomycetales bacterium
TGTGCGACAACTACCAGTTGCTGCAATCGGCTAAGGGGTTACGCAAAGTGCAAAATGCACCCGGCAGCTGGTAAGGAATCCAGCCTAACGGAGGACCCTTTGCAGCGGCTGCTGGAGGGGTTGCTGCCGCACGGCTTGATGGCGATTCGGCGCCGCCGGCTGGGTGACCACAACCGGCTCAGCCGATCCGGCGACCGGACGACTGCCCCGCGGATACCAACCGCCGCTGGCCGTAGGGTCCGCCGCCGTGGGCCTCGCGACCTGACTGGCTTGGTCAGGTGAGGCACTTGGCGAACCTTCCTGTTCCCCATGGTAGATCAAGTTCGGCGCAGGCCGCTGGCGCTTGCCAGCGGCGGCGGCCATCAGGACCTGAGGTTCCTCCCGTGACGCAATCTCCGGGGCGACCTGCTGCCGAGGCGGGCTGCCGTTGCGAACCCAGGCCAACCACTGGTTCTGCAGGACGGCCAGGTTGTCGTAGCCGTAATATTGATGGACGGCCGCCACCCAATCCCCACCACGCAAGCCCGTTTCGACAAACTGAACAAAATGGCGACGCCCACCCTGTTCAATGAAGTAACGAGCCAGCGAGAATCCTTGAGCGTACAGGGGCAGCACGTCGGGCGGATATTCCCGCATGGCAAACATGCGACTGAAGGAGATCCCCCGGTTGGTTTGCAAAAACTGGACCAACATCTTTTGATGCCTCGCCCGCTCACTGGAGTGCTCGACCGTCGTACAAGCGCCTTCGTCCGCCCAGCGCGGCAGGGGTTGCCGGAAATGCGTGGCGAAAATTGTATGCGTCACCTCGTGTGGCAGGACCGAATCCAGAATCCGCAGCTCGGAACCTTGAATGCTCATCCGCCAGCTGCCAACCTGGCCGTTATGAAACACAAAACTGGTCGCGCCTCCGGCGCCCAAGTGACCGGCGACCTGCGCGCTGATCGGGCAGGGGGAGCTCCAGCGAGGTATTTCTTGGCCCAGCCATTCAATCGCCAGGTCACGCCGATACTGCTCGGCAGCCCGCCCAATCTTCTCGGCCAGCCGCGGGCTGGGGGCGGTGACGACAAAGTTGGTGGTTCGGTAAGAAGCGGCGAGCGAAGTGAGCGCGGCGACGAGAACGAGGCTGCGCAGGAGTCGAGCTTCCATGCTCCAGATCCCTCCTGAAATGGGTTCCAGCGGCCAGAAAACAGTGCGGGATTGCGGGTGGCCGCTGGTCGAGGGGGGGAGAGTAGCGAATTGGACAGAGCCCGCCTAGATCAGTTTGCCCGGCATTTTTTCCACCTGGTTGCTCTGCAAGCGGCGGCAGAAGGGGCGGCCGCGATCGGATTGCTGCCAGGCGGTGGGGCAAGGTGACAGCATGCGCGCAGTGCGGCCCCTTTCAATCGGCCAGCAGATTGTTGGCGTAGATGCTCAACACCAATTCCGTCGCCAGCCGTCCCGATTCGGCCGGCACCTCCGGATCGCGATCGTCGCGGACGGCCGCTACAAAATCCCGCAAGATCGCCTCATGCCCCGCCGTGTCCGAAACGGCCGCACTGGCCGCGCCGTCGTGCACAGCAAAATTTTCACTGGTCGGATTCTCTACGGCCTCAATATCCCAGCGGATGATCCGATCGTTTTCCATGACGAACGAGCCGGCTTCGGTGTGGACCTCCAGGCGCGTGGGAAAGCCCGGTTTGCAGACTGTCGACGCACAAAAAGTGGCGATCATCCCGTTGTCGTAAGCCAGGAGTGCCACGCCGTGATCTTCCGCGGGGATGTCATGAGCCAGCGTGGACAACATGCTGACCACTTTGCGGGGCATCCCGAACCACCAGCACAGCAGATCGGCATTATGAGCCGCTTGCTGGATGAACGCACCCCCGCCGTCGATTGCGAAGTCTCCGCGGTAATCGCCCGAGTCGTAATAAGACTGGTCCCGGTAGAACTTGACGAACATGTCCGCGGCGAACACGCGGCCAAAGGCGTTGCGGTCCAGCAATTGCCTGATCGACCGGTTGTCGGGGCTCATCCGACGCTGGAACGTCACCGCCAGCTTGACACCCGCATCCCGGCAGGCCGCCGTCATACGGTCCATGGCGGCGAGGCTGATATCCAATACCTTTTCCGTCAACACGTGCTTGCCCAACCTCGCC
>WVZU01000345.1 GCA_011772275.1 Planctomycetales bacterium
TGAGGCACAGAGTCCCAGTCTTGATGGCGGTCGCGGGGATGGTGCTGGGGCCGGGTCTTTTACGAGCGGCCGAGTTGCATCCGGCAGCGGCTCAGGCGGCGAGCGGGAAAACGATCGACGTGGTCATGGGCCGCAACGGTTTGTTGACCGGTCGCGTGATGGATCGGCGTGGTCAGGCGGTGGCAGGTACGCTCGTCACCGTCCTGGAAGGGAATTCGGTTGTTTCCCAGGTCAAGACGGATCGCGGTGGACATTTTCACGTCGTGGGCCTGGCGGCCGGAGTGCATCAACTCATCACGCCTCAGGGCCACCAGGTCTGCCGGCTGTGGCAGCCGGAGGCGGCACCGCCCGCCGCGGTGCGATCGGTGCAGCTGTTGCTTCGTGACAAGGTCGTGGCGGGCCAGTATTCTCCCCTGACGTGTTGGCTGGCCGATCCCGCGGTCATGGCCGGGATGACGGCGGTCTTGATCGCGGTGCCCGTCGCGGTGCACAACAACCGGCAGGACCGCGGTTCGGGCAGCTAGCGGTTCGTCAACGCTGAATTTTCCCGTCGCGAAATTTTTGGCGGGTCCCGGGAATTCCTGCCGAAAGTCGTCAGGATTTGCCGCCACGCGGCAAAGGCGGCGGGCTGACGCGGCCGCAGCTGAAGCGCTGGGCGAGCTTCGCGACGGGAAACCGCAACCTGGCAAACCGGGTTCCGCCCCCAGGGTCCTTTTCTGGCAACCTTCAGGATAGCTTGGCGAGGCGTCCTATCGGATTGGCTTGAAGACCGAAACTCCCAGGGGAGGAAGCGAGACCTGGATCGAATGGGGCCGGTCGTGGCCAGGAATATTTTCCGCCTGGACGCCGGGCCCGTTGCCCACGTTGCTGCCGCCGTAGTAGGTCGAGTCGCTGTTGAAGATCTCCTCGTACCAGACCAGGTCGGGCACCCCCAGCCGGTGTTGCTTCCGAACCACCGGGGTGAAGTTACAGCAGACAACCAGGTAATCATCACGGTCGTGGGCCCGCCGGATGTAGCTGAGCGTACTGTCTTCGTAGTTGTGGCAGTCGATCCACTCAAAACCGCTGGGCGTAAAGTCATCTTCAAACAGGGCCGGTTGGCTGCGGTACAGCCGGTTCAGGTCGGCAACCAGTTTTTTCAGGCCCTGATGGGATTCCCACTGCAGCAGATCCCATTGCAGGCTCTGGTCGCAATTCCATTCGTTCCACTGGCCAAAATCACTGCCCATGAACAGCAATTTTTTGCCGGGATGGGTCCACATGTAGGTGTACAGCAGCCGCAAGTTGGCGAATTTTTGCCAGAGGTCACCCGGCACCTGATCCAGCAGCGAACCTTTGCCGTGGACGACTTCGTCGTGGGACAGCGGCAAGGCAAAGTTTTCGGTGAAGGCGTAGATCAGGCTGAACGTCAGTTCGTCATGATGGTACTTGCGGTGAATAGGTTCCTTTTGCATGTAGTCCAGCGTGTCGTTCATCCAGCCCATATTCCACTTGAGGCTGAAACCTAGCCCGCCCAGGTAGGTGGGGCGGGAGACCCCGGTCCAGGCGGTCGATTCTTCGGCGACGGTCAACACACCGGGAAACCGCAAGTGCGCCTGTTCGTTAAATGTCTTGAGCAGCGAAATGGCCCCCAGGTTTTCGTTGCCACCATACTCGTTAGGGACCCATTCCCCATCTTCGCGGCTGTAGTCCAGGTACAACATGGAGGCCACCGCATCCACGCGCAAGCCGTCAATGTGATACTTGTCCAGCCAGAACATCGCATTGGCAATCAGAAAATTGCGGACTTCGCAGCGGTCGTAATTAAAGATCAGGGTTCCCCAGTCGGGGTGTTCGCCCTGTCGCGGATCGGCATGTTCGTACAGGGCGGTGCCGTCAAACATTCGCAGTCCATGCCCATCACGGGGAAAGTGGGCCGGCACCCAGTCCAGAATCACACCGATTCCGTGCTGGTGACAATAATCGACGAAATACATGAAATCTTCGGGGGACCCGTAGCGGCTAGTCACCGCGTAGTAGCCGACCGTCTGATAGCCCCAGCTGCCGGTGAAGGGATGTTCGCTGATGGGCAACAATTCCAGATGGGTGTAGCCCATTTCGCGGCAGTAATCGACCAGCCGATGGGCCAGTTCGCGGTAGGACAGCCAACCATGCTCGCGATCCGCTTCCTTCTGCCAGCTGCCCAAATGGACTTCGTAGATGGAAATGGGTTTTTGCAGAGCGTCGGTGTTCTTGCGTTGTTCCATCCATTGGTTGTCGCGCCAGAGGAATTCGTCCAGCCCGGCCACGATGGAAGCTGTGCGGGGTGGCAATTCGGCCGCGAAGCCGTAGGGATCGGACTTTTCGAATGTCTCGTGGTTCGTCTCGATCTGGTATTTGTAATGCGCGCCCTGTTTCAGCTCCGGAATAAACAGCTCCCAGATCCCGCTGGGGATTAATTTGCGCATAAGGTGACGGCGGCCGTCCCAGCCGTTGAAGTCGCCGATCACCGACACGCCGCGAGCGTTCGGTGCCCACACGGCGAAGTTCACACCTTCCTCGCCCCGCACGGTACGCAGGTGGGCTCCCAGCCGGTTATAGGCGTCCCAATGCGTCCCCTCACCCAACAGA
>WVZU01000160.1:0-272 GCA_011772275.1 Planctomycetales bacterium
CCCTTAACCGAACACCCTTAACCGAACACTCTTAACCGAACACCCTTAACCGAACACTCTTAACCGAACACCCTTAAACGACCCGCTTATCCCCATCCTTCCCGCTGCTCACACCTCTTCCCCAGGCGGGCCGACTATCGCTGTGGCCCCCCTGGGGAAACAGAAATCCACCTCCAGATTCTGCGGAAGAACCAACACCTTGCTTTCGGTACAAAAGGAGACGACAGGTGGCGATCCGCGGCAGGGGCTGCCCGTGTTTCTCTGTTCCCTGG
>WVZU01000160.1:292-1653 GCA_011772275.1 Planctomycetales bacterium
ACTCGGCCGCCGGCACCGCCCCCCCGTCCTGCGGTAGCCGGGTTCCCGCGGGGGAGCAGCCTCCCGCCCGCCAAAAGGCCTCTTTTTTGCCGGGAATGCGGGTTGCGCCGGCCCTGCCGCGGGGGCCGGCCGCCTCGGTTCGACCAAAAACTTTTCGATCGGGCAACCGCCAATTACACTGGGAAGCAGGTCGTCCCGCTGGGCCATCCAACCCCCTTTCACCACCCGACACGCGGGACCGCTGTGACTGGTTGCAGGTAAGGTAAATTCTTATGTCTGCTTCGCACCGGAAAATCCCTGTACTGCTGACGTTGTACGAGCGTTACCTGGACGAACGAGACGCTCGACTGTTCGCCAAGGCGGTTTCCCAGCGCTATGCCACAGCCACCTTGGAACGCCTGGCGCAGGTGGGGGATCGGTATCGGCGCCGAGCGGCCGTTTTGGCGCTGGGACTGCTGGCCGATTACGATTCTAACCACGTCATGGGCGGGGCCCTGGTCGATGTGGACCGCGGTGTGCGAATGCTGGCCGAAAACGGAATTCGGCATGTCTGGAACCGAGATGGCAATTCGCACCAGCGCAAGCAACTGGTCGAAATCATCCGAAGGAATGACGCCGGAGAATTCGACAAGGCTATTGAACTTGCCACCAAGCTGCTGGAACAGGCACCCGGGTTTGCAGAAGCGTGGAATCAACGGGCGGTCGCCTATTTCCAGTCGGGCTGCTATGCCGACTCGATCCGCGATTGCCGGCAGACGCTGGAAATCAACCCCTACCACTTTGGGGCCGCGTCCGGAATGGGACGCTGCTACCTGAAGCTTGACGACCGCATCTCCGCTCTGGAGTGCTTTCGCCGCGCCCTGCGACTCAACCCGAACCTGGAACAAATCCGGGCCCAGGTGATCTACCTGCAAAAGTCCCTGAAAGGCAAGTAGCCGGTATCTTGACTTGCCGGACATAACCCCGGACGCTATGCGTTATGTCCAGGTACATTCTCGCCCTGGATCAGGGCACGACCTCCAGCCGCGCCATTGTCTTTTGCCACGACGGCCGGCCCGTGGCATCTGCTCAGGAAGAATTCCCGCAGATTCTGCCCGCCCCGGGCGTGGTGGAGCACGATCCGGAGGCGATCTGGTCCACCCAGATTCAGGTCGCTCGGCAAGCCCTCGCAGAGGCCAAGATCCATGCCGCGGAGGTCGCGGCGATCGGCGTCACCAACCAACGCGAAACCACGGTGCTGTGGGAGCGAGATACCGGGCGGCCGGTGGCCCAGGCGATTGTTTGGCAGAGCCGGGTGAGCGCCGACATTTGCCAGCGGCTGAAGGCCGACGGCCTCGAACCGCGGTTTCGCGAAAAAACCG
>WVZU01000289.1 GCA_011772275.1 Planctomycetales bacterium
TTGCAGAAGCCGTACAGTACCCACGCATGCTGGCCTGGAAGGGAATCCTGGCTCAACCCAAAGTTCGCGCAGTAGACGCCAAATCCGACAGGATTTTTCGTGCCGATAATCTGCGGTGGGTCGAAATTCGCAGGCGTCTGCGGGTGCTGGCCGCCGCAAAACAGACGACCCACGTGGTGGCGGCGATTGCCAAACTGGAAAACGAAGCCAGCAGCCTGGAGCGTTCGCTTCATCAACAGGCGGGTCGACGTATGCTTGGCGAGCCCGTATTGCGAGAGGACGNNGCTGGACGTGATGGAAATTCGCCGTTTCCAGTTCCGGAATCAGGGCCAAAAAGTTACTGATGACCGTGCCTATGTGGCTTTTTTGATCCGCAAAGATACAAACAAGATCGCTCGAATCGATCTGGGCAATCAGCACAAAATCGATACGGCAATCAGGCAACTTGTTCAACGGCTTGCGAATTACGAGCCGAGCGAATTACAGGCCGAAAAGGTGGACCGTTTGGTAATCGGCAAACTGCGAAAACGGCTCGCTGGTGTCCAATTGCTGCTACTGGCCGGTGACGGTATGTTCAATCACTTGCCGTTGGCGGTGTTGCCAGGCACAGATCGTGATTATTGGATCGACGAAATGGCGTTCGCATACGTGCCTTCGGTGCGCGAGCTGGTCGAGCGGCGGAGACCGCAGAGTCGTGAAGCGGCTGCACCCGCCTGGGGAAAAAAGGCCACTTCTTGGCTGGTCGTGGGGGATGTCGATTACGGGGAGCGCCAAAAACCACACGTACGTTTGCCAGATACTGCCGAAGAAGCGAGATTCGTCGACGAAGTCTTCAGCCAGTTGGCTGGTGTACCTTTTGGCAAAGAATTTGCGGACGGCCATCCCGGCATCTTGATGGGTATCGATCCCGATCGAACGACGGTGCAAAGATTGTTGAGGAGCCGCAATTATGTACACCTGGCGACCCACGGCTTTTTTCGGCAGCGCGACGTGGACGCCTACGCGATTCGAGGCGTGGCGGCGCAACTGGACTCGGCACTGGTTCTGCAGGGGGCGAACGACGACAAGTCAGGTTTGGATTCGCTGCTGACCGCCGAAGAGATTGCAAATTTAGACTTAAAACACGTCCAGTTGGTCGTCCTGTCGGCCTGCGAGACGGGATTGGGGCATGTACAGGCGGGCCAGGGAACACTGGGACTGGTGGGTTCGCTGCAACAAGCAGGCGTACGGACGGTGTTAGGTGCGTTATGGAAAGTGGAAAGTAAGGCGACGGTGGAGTTGATGAAGGCATTTTATCGTCAATTGTTAGCGCGAAAGTCTGATTTTGCGCCTGCTTTCGCTCTGCGTGCCGCGCAGCTTGAAATGTTGGCAAACGAACGTTACTTTGAAGTACCATCGCTGTGGGCCGCCTGGACGGTCAACGGCGATCCAGGCGACTTGCCATCCACGGACCGATAGGGGAATGGGAACCGGGCACGGGAGTTGAGATGGTCGTCCTGGATGCGGGGTGAAATCTGCGTCAGGCCAAGGTATCTTATGCCCAGAGGGCAGCAAAACGGTTTGCGGGGGCGGACCACGTGTTAATCGACCAGACCCATCACCGCTGGATGCTCTGCGTGCTTGCGCTCAGCGCTGTTTCCACCCTGCTCTACATCCTTTACGTCAACTCTGCACCTCATGGGCCAACGGGTGGCAGCTGGCAGGGAATGGCTTTCGGGATCGCCGGTTCCGGATTGATGTTGTACGCCGGACTGCTGGCCGTACGCAAAAAACTTCCTCGCTGGCGACGTCTCGGTACGGCGCAGACCTGGCTGCGCGGCCATATCTGGCTGGGACTGTTCAGCGTGCTCTTGATTCTGTTTCATGCAGGCTTCCGGTTGGGGGGCTTTTTGGAAAAGACGCTCATGCTGGTGTTGGCACTCGTCATCCTCAGCGGTGTGGTGGGATTGCTGTTGCAGATTTATCTGCCACGGTTGATGAAAGTCGCTGTTCCGGCAGAGGCCATTTACGAACAAATTCCCGCAGCCTGCGCGGCCCTGTGTCGCACGGCCGATGAAAATGTCCAAAAAGTATGTGGGTCGCTGTTGGCAGGGGCCAATCCTGCCGTGGTGACGGTCACGACATCGGCAGCCGGTGACGACAACGGCGATGTCGCGGCACCCCTGCGTGAATTCTATCGGGAAGCCGTTCGGCCGTTCTTGGCAGCCGACTACCAAGCCTTGTCCCGCCTGCCTTACGAGGCACGCCAATTGGCCAGCGGCATCCATGCTGCGGCTGCGTTCGAGCAAGTTCGGATCAGGGTGCCCCACAACCAGCAGGAAACGATTGAGAACCTGGAACAAATCTGTGACGAGCGGCGGCAACTGATGAGCCAGCAGCGGATGCACCGTTGGTTGCACACCTGGTTGTTGATCCATATTCCGCTATCCGTGCTGTTGCTGGCGCTGGGTTTGCTGCACGCCTATACGGCCGTTTACTACTGAGCGCCATGGTAGATTTTCGGACGAACAAGTCGATTGCCGAGCGGGTGGATGTGGAATTCGAACGCTACCCCAACCCCTTGCGACGCAAACGGAGGATTGCAACCTGGTCGGCTTTGTTTGTGTCGCTGCTGATTGTCGCAGGTTTTTGGTTGTATGACGACAAAACCTTGTACTGGTCAGGTGAGGTCTCGANNGCTGGTGCGATTAGCCAACTTAAGCAATGTGCATCATTCGGTCAGTGTGGAGGCCTGTCATGCTTGCCACGCCGATTTTTTCGCGCCACCGCAGAAGCGAACGGTGCCGCAACCAGAGTACCTGACTGCTGTTGCGGCACCAGGCGCGCAGACGGACCGGCCGGCTCAAGACCACAATTTTCGCGTGGCAGCAGAGGATGCGCACCTGGTGCAGCATTGCGTGCTGTGCCACAAGGAGCACTTGGGCGAGCAGCAGTTGAGCTGGGTAGCCGATGCACACTGCATTGGTTGCCATGGGAATCTCCGCGTCCAAGATGGGAAACCCACTTTCGCCCACAACATCTCTTCATTTGCCGACCACCCGGAGTTTGCCATCCGGCGCGATTCGCCTCCGGAACAAAGCCACTCAGTGCACCTCGTGGCCGAACCCGTAGCGGAAGGCGGCTGGTCGGATCGCGCGAAAATCCGCTTCAATCATCAATACCACCTCGACCCGGAAGGCGTACCGGTGCCGCCAGGGCACCCTGACTATGGTGACGGCAAGACGCTCAAAAAACTAAGTTGTGGCGATTGTCACCAGCCGGATGCCGCTGGCCTGTACATGCAGCCAATTAACTTTGAACAACATTGTGCGGCATGTCATCAGCTGACCTTCAGTACGCAATTGTCTTTGGTGGGTGACTCCCAGACCCTGCCCTTGCCGCACGAAAAGCCTGAGCTGATCCGGGGCGTCCTGCGCGATCACTTGATGGCGTACGCTACGGCCCATCCGGAAAAAATAGTCGAAAGTGGGGCGCCTCAGGCCGACCAGCGTCTGCCACGCCATCCAAACCACTTGCCACACCAGGTGTTGCGGGCACGGGACAAGTGGGAGTGGGTGGAAAAAAAACTGGTGGCCATGGAACAGGCGGTGAGGTGTGGAACTAGAATGGAAGGCGAACCGGAAGGAGATTGCCAGACCGTCGTGATTTCACCACAGGACAAGATCATTTCGCACGTGGAATCTGGCTGTGCGCAATGCCATTACGTTCAACCGGCAACCGCCGGTGGGGGTGCGGATGACCAGGGCATACCGCTGTGGCAGATCGTCGAACCACGCATCCCCAACCGCTGGATGCAGCACAGTCGTTTCGATCATGGCCGCCATACAGAGATCTCATGTCGGGTCTGCCACAATACGCTGGCCGCCAAAGATGTTGCCTCAGAATGGGGAGATCCGTCAACAGCGATTCCGTTAAACAGTCAGCGCGCCAGCGACATCTTGATGCCGTCGGTGCGCGTATGTCAATCGTGTCATGGTGATTCGGCTGCCAGTTTAGGGGAAGCTGGTCGCCACGGGCGTGCGCGGGACAACTGTGTCGAGTGCCATCTATTTCACCATCCGCTGCGGGGGCACCCAGCAGGTGACCTGTCGTCATTAAATTTGTTTGGCTCGGACAATGAAAAATAAGTCGCCGGAAAATATCGCACGCATTTGCCTTGGCGGCGGACTGGTCCTGTTGGCGTTTATTGTCGCGAGTTTGTTGGCCGCAGATTCGCCGGTTACCAAAGCCGCCGCAGGACCGTCTGCGGTCGAGACGATTCCGCGACCTGCCGCGGTCGACTCAGCCTCGTTACCTCACCAGCTAGGATCCATGTCCTGTTCGTCGACGGCGTGTCACGGAAGCGTCCAGCCGGACCGTGGGGGTCCGAATCACAATGGGGATCTCCAGGCCCCGCGGTGGCGGATCCTGCGCACCGAATTCTTGTATTGGCTGGAAAACGACCCGCACGCCGGTGCCGGTGCCGTTCTGTATAACGCCCAATCGAGACGCATCCTGCGAAATCTCGGCGCCCTACAGACCTCTGGGGGACGGGAAGTGACTACGGGATCTTACCGGAACACGATCAAAGGGTGCGCGGACTGTCACAATCCGACCGCTGCGGCGACGCTGGAAAGGGAATCCTTCCAGCCCGGTGGTCCCCACGATTTTACGTCGATCGTCGGCCGTGCCGTTGGAGTCGACTGCGAATCGTGTCACGGGCCTGCGCGCCGCTGGCTGAAACCCCATTATCGCCCTGCCTGGAACCGTTTTACGCCCCAAGAAAAAGAATCGTACGGAATGTACGACACGCAAAATTTACTATCACGAGCTCATAAATGTGCGGAGTGCCACGTTGGCAAAGCCGGCATGGACGTGAACCACGACTTGATTGCTGCCGGCCATCCGCCGCTGAAATTCGAATACTCGGCGTATTTAGATGCCCTGCCAAAACACTGGGATCACGCGCGCGAACGCCAGAACATGCCCGACTACGAGCTGCGGACTTGGGTCGCCGGTCAGCTCGCCACCGCTCAAGCCGCCCTTCGCTTGTTGGCGGCTCGCGCGGATGCATCCGATCCGGCCTGGCAGCGGTACCAGCCTGTGTACCCGGAATTTGCCGAGTACGATTGCTTTGCCTGCCACCACGACCTGCAGTCTCCCAGCTGGCGTATTCAGCACGGATTTGCCGGCCGTACACCAGGCAGCCTCACCTGGGGCGGCTGGTATTTTACGATGCTCCGCCGGCTAAGCGGACCGCCCAGTGCCCAAGCGATCGATACCCTAACCCGGACGATGACCAATCATCCTGTCCCCGCGCGCAAGACAGTTCGCGATGACGCGGCACGTGCCCTGGCTGCTCTGCAGCGCTGGGCAGAAGAAAAAAACATAGATGCCTGGCTGAACGATCCAGACTATCAGGCCCGGCCCCAGATGGACATGGGGCAAACACTTTCGAGCTTTTTTGTGGAACGCGATGGGACGGCAACGGTGGATTCCTGGGATTCTGCAGTCCAAGCATATTTGTTTCTGGTGGCTCTGCACACTGAGCAGTCAAACCGAGCCGCGCTTGGGGAACTCAGACAGGTTCGTGCCGCCCTGCGGTACGAGTCAGGCTACGACAGCCCCCGACATTTTGCTGTCGATGCGGATACCGCCGCGTCCGTCCCTGCTGATATTCGCAAGAAACTACTTCACATCTACCAGATGCTGAACAACTGACGAATAGAAACGATGCGCTTCCTAGCTGTTGCGAAAATCCGAACACCAGTGACCGCGTTGGTCATGCTAGTTGCCTGGTTGTTTGCGACCGCGGCCATTGCACAACAAGGCAGCGCAGGTGACGCTGTGGCGATCGCGGCTGCGATCATGGCAGCGGACACGCAGCCTGTTTACCTGGGCAACAAGCAGTGCAGGCGCTGTCACAGGTCGCCACTGGAGGACGACGTCAGAGACTTTATTACCTACCAGGAATCGCAGCCGTTTCTCAGATCGGATAACGATCAGGAAGAGGACAAACTGATTTTTCATGGGAAGGACAAACACGCCGATGCATTTGCGCTGCTGATGGAGGCACGCGGGGCCGCCATGACGGACCGCCTGAAGATGACCGACACCAGCAAGTACCAACGCGGATCGCCACAGCACGTCCAAGAGCTGGTCAACAACGCCCAGGGATGCTTGACGTGCCATGCCGACTGGCGCGCGGACCGGGACTTGTCGCCTGCATTCAAGAAAATGGTCGAACACGGCGTGGCCTGTGAAGCCTGCCACGGCCCGAGTTCGTTATGGGAAGACCCACACAAGCGGATTGAATGGCGCACCAAAAGCAGTGCAGACAAACAAGCGCTGGGCATGATCGATGTCCGCAACCCCATTACCCGTGCCCGCCAATGTTTCTCCTGTCATATTGGGAATGCCGAG
>WVZU01000290.1:0-1781 GCA_011772275.1 Planctomycetales bacterium
CGGGCGAACCCGCAGCGCTACGAGCTGGTTGCCGAAACGACGTTCAGCGAGGCAGATCCGAACGAAGCCAGGCGCATCCTCCGCTATCCCGCCTGGGCCACGCCGATCCTGGCCCACGGCCTGCTGTACGTCCGCGGACGTGATCAACTGCTGTGCCTGGAACTGATACCCACGCAGCCAGCGCGATCGCGGTTTGGCCAGCGCGATGAGCGGGAGTAAGCGGGCCTGGACCGCCTCCCCCAAGGGCGGTCCACCCGCAGATCTGACGGCTCAACAAATCCACAAAAACAGGAAAGCGCTCTGAGGGTGCCGTGTTTTGGGGGTACGTCCAGCGCTGGGCCGGGCTCGCAGAGGCCGGCTCCAGTTTACCCGCACCAGGTCCGTCTCGCTTGGGCGGTCCCTGGTTTGTGGTTTTATTTAGGGAGGGCAGTGGCCAGCGGGCGCAACCAGTTCTGCTAGCGCCTCCTGGGACTTTCGCAGCAGGTCTTGGTAGTCACTGGTTTCAATCTCTTCGCCGATCAATTCGATATCAAAGTATCCGTCGTAGCCCGCTTCGCCGAGACAGGAAATGATCTCCCGCAAGCGGATCCGACCGCTGCCCAAGGCACACCGATTCTGCTCGGCAGTCGGCGGCTCTCTGCTGTCACCCAGATGCACGACCGCGATCCGGTCGGCAATTTGCTGCAACGACTCCAGACAGACATCTTGTGCGAGGTGAAACGTATCGAAGGCGAGCTTTACAAAAGGGTTGGCCACTTCATCGAGGATCGCCAACGTTTCTTGCAAAGACGTGAGAAAGGTGCATTCGGCCGCGCAGGCTGGATGCATTGGTTCCAGCGCCAGCGCGACATTTTCTTCTTCAGCCAGCGGTGATAGCTCGCGCAGTGCGCTCAGCAGCAGTCGTCGTGCATGCTTGCGGGTATGACCACCGCGCCCGCCGCCATAAACGACCAGGCAAGGGCTGTGCATAACGCCCGCCAGGCGGATCGCGTCGGCCGCGTCGGCCACACTATCGGCATAGCTGCGACCGTCGCTGCCGGTGAAGCCACCGGCCCATAAGAGGTTGGAAACCGCCAGGCCGCTTTCGGCCAGCAATTCCACCCCTTTTTCTTCGCCGTAATCGGAAAGCTTTTGCCGCCAGACGCCCAAGGCGTGAAAGCCAGCAGCTTTGTAGTTGGCAACGTCTTGCTCGAACGACCAGCGATATGTGGTCAGTTCATTCAGAGAAAAGCGGACCATCCCTGTGTTTTCTCCTCCGCGTTTGATGTCCCCTCGGATCCCTGCCGATCGTAGCTTTCCGTCGGTGCGAGCATAGTATCGTCCATCCCTTGGTGACTGTAAACCTGAGTGTCGCTCTGGCTGTGCTAGCAGAGTGGCAGGAGGGGCATGCCGGCATGGGGCGCGGGCCTGCGGGTCGCGCGACGGCCGGCAGATCTGGCGTTTTCGTCACCTCTTGCCTTTCTTACTCAACTCACGCGACCGGCATGACCGATACTACGGCACGAGCAGGTTGTGTTTCCGTGAATCGGTAGGGCAGCGGCCGAGCGGTATGGGGGGACGAGAAACTTTCATGCGAAACCGTCGTTTACTTACACTGATGGTGGCGGTAGCCAGCTGGATGGCCTGGTCCGCCGATGCGTCGGCACAAAAATTTCAATTCTTTGGCCCGCTGGAATTCGGCGACGAGTTTCAGCCGTTCGCGCCGGCGGAAGTCGGTCCTTTCGGAGGAGGTCCGGACCCCCCGACAGGGCTATTTTTCACCTACGACCGCCTGAATTGGA
>WVZU01000290.1:1878-2063 GCA_011772275.1 Planctomycetales bacterium
TTCGAGCTGATCCATGTGGATGGACCGAACGTGGTCACCTACCTCGAAGACGACCCCGACGAACCTTTCAATGTGGAAAACAGTTTCGACATGGTGAGCGTGGAATTGATGAAAATTTGGCGTTTAAAGCCGTTTCACTACGGCAGCGTGCTGGAGATCTTCGCGGGAGCCAGGTATGCTCGTTT
>WVZU01000290.1:2194-2478 GCA_011772275.1 Planctomycetales bacterium
TTTTACGCGTACAACAACCAGTTTCTTGCTGCCCGGACAGCCGTCGAAGGCGGCACAGCCCTGTTTAATGTCGACGAACAAGCTTGGGTTCATGCGGGCGACGTGCGGCTGGAAGCAACCTACGCCTTGACCAAGTCGTTTAGCCTGGCGGTGGGGTGGGAATTGCTGTATTTCGGCAACGGAATCGGCCGCGGCGTCGGTCCGGAGACAGAGCAGGACGCCGCCTTGACCGGGGTCACCTTCGGCTTTAAATGCAACCGTTAGCGCGAGTTTCTCACTCACGT
>WVZU01000379.1 GCA_011772275.1 Planctomycetales bacterium
TTAAGAGTGTTCGGTTAAGAGGGTTCGGTTAAGAGGGTTCGGTTAAGAGTATATTGCATCACAGTCTTAACCGCCACTCTTCACCGGATACCCTTAACCGACTTGCTTAACCGCGCTTGACAGGCCAAACAATATCGCTGAGTGAAAAAACTCCACCCATCGCTGGCAGCCATCACACTCAATTCCCCTCGTCCATGGACCATTCCCTTTTCTATGTCCGTCGCTTTTTACCCACGAATTCCTCTGAAGACCCTTTTTTATGCAAAAGCTTGGCGAACCGACAGGTTCCCGTTCCAACAGGGGCGCAGCGGGGGGGGACGGTCGAGCAGCCTGGACGACCACGGCGGGCTGCGCCGGGCGCTGTGGGCTAGTATGGATTTGAAACGCGCTGCCGTCAATTATAGCGCGGGGCACGGCTGCCGTGCACCTTGAGGCGCAAGGCCTCCGCGAAAGGTTCCGCCAGCCGGCATTTGCGGTGGAAACCGGTGCGGAGATTGTTTGATTGACAGGGGGGACGCGCCCGTCCCGCGAAGAGGGGTAACGTCATCCCACCGGGGCGGACACGGGCCGTTTAACGGGGCGCGGTGGGGCGGGTGGCCGTGGCCTCCGGCGGCGTTTCCACCACGCGCCGCCAGCCAAATGGCGGACGCGGTGGCAGGAAAGCCTTGGCCACGTCGATCGGATGATTGACCGCAATCTTCGTAAAGCTGTACGACTTGTAGGCGCCAGCCGGATCGTAAATCCGCATCGCCGCCGGGTGAAAAGTCGCACGGTCCAGCCGCAGGATCGCTCGTTGGAAATTCGCCGAGTCGGCGCGGCCACGCGGAAAAGCATCCAGCCAGATTTCTTTTTCGGCGAAATCCTGAGGCGTCACCACGCGAAGAAAATAACGTTTTTTCAGGTCATCCGCCTTGGATCCAAACAGGAACGGCAGCGGCGTCTTGCGAATCGACTTTCCCTGCAGGTCCGGCGGAATCGGCCGCTCAATAACCTGCTTGTTCTTGTAATCATGCTCCCAAATCGATTTGCCATTGCAAACCCAATGCTCGCCCTGTTCGTCTTTCGCATCCTCGTACTGGCCCGTGGTGGGATTCAAATGCTGCACGCGGTCCACCCGGAAGGTCCCCTTGTCCGGCGTCGCATAACGGATCTCCCCCTCGTTGACTACAATCGGCTGGTCTTTGAACTGCGGATGAGCGAACGCGGGATCGTAGTTCCATCGTGTGAATTTGCAGGTGAACGTTTTGATCTTCTCCGTACGCTGCTCCCAGGCGGACAACACCTGATCCAGGTACGCCTGCTGTTGGACATTCAACTGGAATGGCGCACCGATCGCGGCAGACATCGGTGCCGATCGAACGGGTGCACCACCAGGCCCAGCCGGTTGAGGTGCCGCCGCCTGCTGGCCGCTGGCAGAGACCTGCAGGCCGCACCAGATCGCAAACGTCAGGGTGAATACGGCAAAAGGTGGGGCAAATTTCATCCGCAGGCACCTTCCACGGTCAGCAAATACACTTCAAGACTCTTCAAGACACTTCAAGACAGCAAGCGGCGGGGCGGCGGATTCTAACAGGTGACGATGGCCGCCTCCAGGGCATTTGAATACCCCCACTTCGTCCCTCCCAACGAGCTCAACTTCCCCAGATTGCCAGGGGCCAGCCGTTGTGGGAGGATTGGCCCTGGCGCCGCGGTCGGGCCGTGTCACCCATCGCCTGGGGGCGGCCTGTCGGAAGGTGGGGGGGGTCCCGCTGCGTCGCTGGAAGGTTCGCTGGGGGCACATACGCGGGATCAGCCGGATGTCCGAATCGCCTTTGAAGATCGTCTACCTGACCCCGGGTGCGGGCGGCATGTACTGCGGCAGTTGCCTCAGCGATAACATGCTGGTCGCGGCCACCCGCCGGCTGGGGCATACGGCCTGGCTGGTGCCCCTCTACACGCCGATTCGGACGGACGAGCCGAATCAGAGCGGGGACGAGTTATTTTTTGGGGGGATTAACGTTTACCTGCAACAGAAGATCCCCTTCTTTCGTCTCTTGCCGCAAGCCATGGACCGCTGGCTGGACCGGCCGGGACTGGTCGGCAAACTGGCCGGCCGGGCATCCGCCTTCGACGCCAGAAAACTGGGGGCCCTCACCCTGTCGATGGTCCGTGGCGAACAGGGCAATCAACGCAAAGAAGTCCACCGCCTGGTGGACTGGCTGACCGCTGGTCCAGCCTGCGACGTGATCCATCTTGGCAACCTGTTGATCGCCGGTTGCGTACCGCTGCTGAAAAGCCGCTTGAACGCAAAGATTGTGGTCACGCTGCAGGGGGACGATCTGTTTATCGAACAATTGCCCGGATCGTATCGCGAGCCGGTGCGGCAACAGTTGAGCGAGGTGGCCACGGGCATCGATGGTTTTATCGTGCACACGCAGTTCTACGCCGACGCCATGTCAGAGTATTTTGGGATCGATCGGGACCGCATCGAGGTGGTGCCGTTGAGTATTTCGCTGGACGACATGCCCCCGGTCCGGGAAGCGCGTGCGGAAGATCGTCCGCTGACCGTGGGCTACCTGGCCCGCGTTTGCCCAGCCAAGGGGTTGCATCAGCTGGTGGACGCCTTTTTGGACTTGAAGTCACGTCCTGGTATGGAGGGGCTGCACTTGGAGGTGGGGGGTTGGCTGAGCGGTTCGGAAGAGGCGTATTTTGCTGAGCAGCAGTCGCGGATCACTGCGGCCGGCTGGGCCGGTGACTTTCGCTATGCGGGTGTCCTTTCCTGGGAGGAAAAATGGAGCTTTTTGCGCGGACTCGATCTGTTTTCGGTACCGGCGACCTACGCCGAACCGAAGGGGCGCTACGTGCTGGAGGCCCTGGCTGCCGGTGTGCCCGTGGTACAGCCCCGCCAGGGTGCGTTTCCTGAACTGCTGAGGCGGACCGGCGGCGGTTGCCTATTCCCACCCGGCGACGCTCGGCAACTGGCAGACAGCCTCCACCAGCTGCTGGTCGACCCGCAGCGGCGGCGCGAGCTGGGCGAGCGAGGCCGAGCGGGGGTGAAGGCCGAGTGTCACGCGGGGCTGGCCGCACAGCGGACAATTGCCATCTACCGCAAATACCTGGCACAGCGGGGCTAAGAACCATCCCGTGGAAGGGCCCGCCATCGCCTGGCGACTGGTTTTTGGTGGGATCCCCCTACCTGCCGCTGGCACGTGAGGCTGTTGCTGTTTCGGGATCTGCCCCGGCCTCAAAAAACCTGTAGGCGGGCTCTGTGAGCCCGCATTGTCCGGCTCCGGCCTCAAAGAGGCCGGCTACAGGCGCAACGCTCCGGCCTCAAAGAGGCCGGCTACTGTGGTCAGCACCCCGGCTGCTGGTTGCCATCCTTGCGCGAGTGGATGGCGTTTCCGCCTGG
>WVZU01000250.1:0-20443 GCA_011772275.1 Planctomycetales bacterium
TGCGGCGGGGAGGTCGAGCGGTGATTAGTGACATTGTCAGTGACGAGCCGGTGGGGCAGCATCTGCGGGACGATCCGCATTTGTGGAGCGGTTGTATCAGTGGGGCCTTTGTGGAAGAAGAGTTTTTGGAGGGGTTCGAGCGCGCCGGTTTTTACGGCATGGAATTGCTCGACCGACAGGAAGAGGCTTGGGCGACCGTCGAGGGAATCGAATTTCGCAGCGTGACGGTGCAAGCCCACAAGGGTAAAGAAGGGAGTTGCCTGGATCATCACGAAGCAGTGATCTACAACGGGCCCTGGAAGAGCGTGACGGATGACGATGGCCACGTGCTGCGCCGCGGCGCGCGGACGGCGGTCTGTAGAAAGACTTTCGAAATCTACACGCGGGCCCCCTATGCCGATCAGGTAACACCCGTCCCGCCGCGGGAACCGGTTGCCCTCCTGGAAGCAGAGGCCTATGACTGCCGCCGCAACGCCGTGCGACACCCGCGCGAAACCAAGGGCCTGGCCTACCAGGCCACCCGCCTGCCGGAAACCGGCTGCTGCGGACCTGGCGAAGGCTGCTGCTGACCGTTATGGATCGTCGGCCGCCCGGCCAACGCAGACCAGGCACATGTCGTCGCTTTGCGGGTGCCCATCGACGTGTTGGGTCACGTCGTCCAGGATGTACTTGCCCAGTGCTGTCACGGTGGGAACCGGATCTGCCAGCCGCGCTTGCAGGCGTTGCAGGCCGTACAGCTCGCCGGCCGCATTCATCGCCTCGCTAAACCCGTCGGTGTAGAGGGCGACGCACGCGCCGGATGCCAGCTGGAGTTCGACCGTTTCGTAGGCGTAGTCGACGTCCACGCCCAACGGCAGCCCGGCGCCTTCTTCCCCCGCCGGTTCGACCCGACCGTCGCCATGCCGCAGCAGCGGCGGGAGATGCCCGGCATTGACCAGCTCGAGGTTGCCGCTGGGCGGATCCAAGACCAGGAAGACCATCGTCACGAACCGGTCGTCCCAGAGGCTGGAACAGAGCATCCGATTGACGCTGCCGACCGCTTTGGCCAGATCGTCGTCACTGGCCAGGCAGAAACGTACCTCTGAGGACAGCTTGGCGGTGAGCAGAGCTGCGGCGACGCCTTTGCCTGAAACGTCCCCCACAACGATGGCCACCCGGCCATCCTGCAAGTGGACATAGTCGTAATAGTCGCCGCCCACTTCATAAGCGGAATGGTAAAAGTCAAAAAAATGGTAGCCGGGCAGATCGGGGGGCGTTTCGGGCAGGAAGCCTTGTTGGACCTGATGAGCCATCTGGAGGTCGCGCTGCAGGGCCTGCTGTTGCAGAACATTTTCGTGCAGCTGTGCGTTCTGAATGGCCAGACCCGCAGGACCGGCGACCCCCACCAGCAGTTCCAGGTCGTCGACGCTGAAGCGGTCGCGTTGGTTCATGGTATCGATTTGAATGACTCCCAACGGCTGGCCGTCGCTGTCCATTAACGGCGCGCACATTACCGAACGTATACTGAAATCCGCGATACTCTGACTCATCTGAAACCGGTTGTCCTGCGAAGCATCGGCCGACAAGATCGCTTCCCGCTTGTGGATCACCTCATCCACGATCGTCCGGCTGATGCGTATCGGGTCTTCGTTTTCCGGTCGACGAAATTTGATCGCCTTGGGGACCAATTCCCCCTCCGCGCCTTGCCGCAAGGCGACAAAACCTCGATCCGCCTGTAAAAAAATGGTGAACAGGCTGTCCAGTACCTTGCTCAACACGTCCTCCAGGGCGATCGATTTTCCCAGGTTGGCCGTGATTTCCAGCAGCGCCTTCAGCTTAGTCAGCGGATTCGCCTCCAGCCGCATCCGCGAATTCTCTGAAATGTCCAGTTTGGACATGATCCGTGACGAGGTCGAAGTCGGCTCGTCATCAATCATGATCGCTCGCCACGAATCCGCAGGCAGGCCGATGCTGGTCTCCTCCCGCGGGCTAACGCCATCGTCAAACCGCATGACCAGGTCGCAGATCCGCAGCGAATCCCCGTTGATCAGCTCGCGGCGGCCCAAGACGGCTTGATCATTGACAAACGTCCCGTTGCGGCTCTGCAGGTCCTCGACAAAGACCCGCGAGCCTTCCATGAGGACTTGAGCGTGCTGACGGCTGACGGCACCGGCATCCAGGACGATCTCGCAATCCGGATGGCGGCCCAACACGTTGCGAGGTCTGGTCAGGTCGTAATGCACACCGGCCTGAGGGCCTTGGGTGATGGTGAGACTGGGCGTGGACATTTGCGGATCCCCTCGTCAAAACGGGTCGCGAACTTCTTTTTGCCAGACCCGCGGACAGTGTTTATGATCATGGACGGTTACGGGAGAGGCAAGCCGCCTGCCGGGAGGCTGGGGAATGACCAGCTTGGTGGGTGGCATAACTTGCGGGCACGGCCGCAAAACGGTCGCTTGGCCACAGCCGGCGGCCGGACCTCTCCCTTGACGATCCCGGGTGGTCATCTTACGTTAAACCTCTGAAAAGGGTGATGTGGATTTGGCGGTATGACCCTGCCGCCGCCAACCGGTTGGCCCGTGGTGTAATTGGCAACACAGCGGATTCTGGCTCCGCCGTTCTAGGTTCGAGTCCTAGCGGGCCAGTTCAAGGACCCGGCCGAAAAGTGCATTTTAAGGCCAGCGGTACGAAGTAAGACCCTCAGAAAAGAAGTAGGATCGTCAGAAAATTGGAGGGCGGCAAACGAAATTTCGATACGATGTCCCGGATGGGAAGGATGGCAATTTTGTGAAACCCTCGGTGGCAGCTGCCCGCACTGGGTAAACCCGATACGATAGATCCAGCTGCCGGAAGGGGATCATCTCCTGGGATTAAGGGTTCCGCTTCGCGATCCAGCATGGGAAATTGCCGTCGTGCGGGGGTGGCCAGCTCTGCGGTAGAGCACGAAGCCGGCCGGATAAATCGACTTGGTCCGTGTTTTAACCTGCANNTTTAAACTGCAGAAGTTCCCCCTGCCGGCTGGGATCAAGGGGATTTCCAGTTCCTTGCCAGATCCTGTCCATCCAGGAGATCCTGTCAGAGATAAACCACCCCTGCCCAGACCGAAGCCATCCGCTTCGATCGGGTGCAGGTCTCATTGAGCGAGCTATTGGGCATGAGCATTGTCGAAAGCGAAGTGGGCACGCTGGCCGAAGCGTGGACCAAGACCGATCTGCTGGACCTGGAAAGCCTGAGTGCCGAAGAGATCCGGCTAATACTGCAGACGGCCGAAAACTTGAAGGAGGCCACGGACGGTTGTTCGAAAAAGCTGGACCTGCTGGCCGGACGCACGATGGCCAATCTTTTCTTTGAAGATTCCACGCGGACCAAAACCAGCTTCTCCCTGGCCGCTCGACGCCTGGGCGCCGATACGGTGGACTTCTCCTCCTCCGGCAGCAGCCTCTCCAAGGGCGAGACGGTGATCGACACGGCGAAAAATATTGAGGCGATGGGTGTCGACGCGGTGGTCTTGCGGCATCGTACCCCCGGCACGCCCCACCTGTTGGCCCAAAATCTTGACACCTCCGTACTGAACGCCGGCGATGGTCCCCACGAACATCCTACGCAGGGCCTGTTGGACATCATGACCATTCGCGAACAGCGGGGCGAAATCAATGGGCTCACCGTAGCGCTGGTCGGCGATATCGCTCATAGCCGCACCGCCCGCTCGAACATCTGGGGCCTGAAAAAACTCGGTGCCCACGTGATTGCCTGTGGACCTTCCACGCTGGTGTCCCGGCGGTGGGAAGAACTGGGCGTTGAAGTCGCCTACAACCTGGACGAAATCCTGCCGCGGTGCGACGTGTTGAACCTGTTGCGGATCCAGTTCGAACGCCAGTTGATGCGGCCCTTCCCTTCCGTACGGGAGTACGCCTTGCTGTACGCGATGAACGGCGAACGCATGGCTCGAGCCAAGAAAGACATCCTGATCATGGCGCCCGGCCCGATTAATCGTGGCGTGGAAGTGACGCCGGAAGTTGCCGATGGCCCGCATTCAGTGATCCTGCACCAGGTGACCAACGGGCTGGCCGTGCGGATGGCCGTCCTGTGGCTGGTCATTGGCGCGGCCGAACGTGGGTTGTCAAAACCTCGATAAGGTAGCCGACCGAGATGAGTTCCATCCTGATCAAAAACGGACGAGTTATCGATCCGTCGCAGAACATGGATCGCATGACCAGCGTCCTGATCCAGGACGGCCGAATCGCCGGCTACGATGTCGCAGCCAACGGGCAGGATACGGTGCTTGATGCGGCCGGCAGGATCGTGGTACCGGGATTGATCGACATGCACGTTCACCTTCGCGAACCGGGTCGCGAGGAAGACGAGACCGTTGCCAGTGGGACCGCCTCCGCTCTGGCCGGTGGCTTTACCTCGATCGCCTGCATCCCCAACACCGAACCGCCAATCGACACGCAGGGTACGGTCGAATTTATTCGTCACCAGGCGGCCGAGGCGGACAATTGCCACGTGTTCGTGGTGGCCTGTGTCAGTAAGAATCGCGAGGGGAAGGAGCTGGCCGAAATTGGCCAGCTGATCGAAGCGGGCGCAGTGGCTTTCAGCGACGATGGGGCCCCAGTCTACGACTCGGAATTGATGCGCCGCGCTTTGGAATATCTGTTGATGTTCGACAAGCCGATTCTGAACCACGCCGAGGTCGTCGAGTTGACCAGCGGTGGTGTGATGCACGAGGGTTTGGTCTCCATGGTGCTCGCCCTGCCTGGCATGCCGGCCGAGGCAGAGGATGTGATGACCGGCCGTGATATTTCCCTGGCCGAAGCCACCGGCGGCCGTGTGCACATGATGCACGTCTCCAGCGCGGGCAGCGTTGAGATGATTCGCCGAGCGAAAAAGCGAGGTGTGCGGGTGACGGCCGAAGCGACTCCACATCACTTTACCCTCACCGACGAATGCCTCCGCACCTTTGATTCGGTCTACAAGGTCAGCCCGCCCGTCCGCGGCCGCCCCCACCTGGAAGCCTGCATCGCCGGGCTGGTGGATGGCACGATCGATGTCATCGCCACCGACCATGCCCCACACGCTGTCGAAAAGAAGATGCAGGAGCTGGACCGGGCCCCCTTCGGGATGGTCGGACTGGAAACGGCACTGGGACTGGTGGTCACCCATTTGATCAAACCCGGGCACCTCGACTGGCCGCAAGCGCTGGCCAAACTGACCATCAACCCCGCTCGTATCCTCGGCATTGACAAAGGCACACTGGCCGTAGGTGCCGACGCGGACGTTACCGTCATCGATCCGGACGTGACCTGGATCGTCAATACGGCGGAATTCCATTCCAAGAGCTCCAACTGCCCGTTTGTGGGGATGGAGCTGACCGGTCGAGCAGAAACGGTGATTGTCGACGGCCGTATCAAATTTCAACGCGGCTGATCCTCGCGAGGATGCCTACCGTGACCCTGCCGCTGGGCGTTATCCTGGGCGGGTTGTGGTTCGGATCGCCGCATGGGCCAAGCGACGATAGGGTGGTGTGCTACCCCACCTGCGCCGCCTGGGACTGCGAGCAGAGCCCGATGGACTGCCGCCTTTGGCGATGTGGACCTTGAACCATTCTCAGGTGTTTGCCGAGGCCGCAGAAGTCAAGCAAGCGTTTGGGATACGGGTTCCGTAAGCGTGAAAGTCGAGGTGTGGTGAGGTGCGGAGGAACGATACATGCAAATCGCCCTGACTGGTGCCACGGGTTTTCTGGGCCGTTACCTTGCCACCGATTTTGCCGCCGCCGGCCACGGCCTGCGCTGCTGGTACCGGCCCTCCAGCGACCGGGAGGGTTTCGGAGAAACTGCCGATGCCATCCAGTGGTTGCCTGGCCAGTTAGGCTCGCTGACAGCCTGTCATCAGCTGGTGGACGGTTGCCAGGCGGTGGTCCACGCCGCGCTGGCTCGGCCGGGCAGGGAATTCCGCGGCGGTGAAGGAGACTTGCTGACCTTTGTCGAGACCAATCTGCTGGGGACCTTGCAGCTGATCGAAGCGGCCCGCGCTGCCGGGATCGACCGCTTTGTGTTCATTTCCACCTGTGCCGTCCACGAAGTCATCCTGGAGGACCGCGCGCTGGACGAAACACACCCCTTATGGCCCACCAGCCACTACGGTGCGCACAAAGCGGCCATTGAAAAATTTGTCCACAGCTTTGGACTGGGAACTGGATACGAAATCTGCGCTCTGCGACCCACCGGCATTTACGGCCTGGCTCGGCCAGCACGGCTCAGCAAATGGTACAACTTGGTCCAGTCCGTAGCGGAAGGAAAAACGGTCGAATGTCGGCGGGGAGGCAAGGAGGTCCATGCGGCCGACGTGGCACGGGCCGCGCGGCTGCTGTTGCAGGCCCCAGGGATCGCCGGGCAGGCCTACAATTGCTACGACCACTATGTGTCGGAATTCGAAGTGGCGACGATCGCCAAAAAGTTGAGCGGCAGTGATGCTGAAATTCTGGGCCAGGAAACGACGCCCAAACATCAGATCGAAACGGGAAAACTCCAGGCGCTGGGTATGCAGTTCGGCGGAGCGGCGTTGCTGGAGCAGACCATCGACCAGCTGGTAGCCGCAGCCCGCGACTGACCCAAAAACAAGAGATCCAAGAACAAGCAAGAACAAGACGCGCTTAGCTTAGGCCTAGAGCCCAATCTTGCCACCCGGCTCGACCACGACCGGTTCCGAATCCGTCTCCGCTCGGATCCGTTCGGCCCACGCCGCCGCATCCTGCTGGATGGGCGGCCAGGTGTTGTAATGCGCCGGTGCGGCCAGGCGGGGTTTGAGCAGCTTGATGGCCTGGACGGCATCGGCCGGCCCCATCGTAAACCGATCGCCGATCGGCACGACGGCCAGGTCGAGGCCGCCGGCGCCGATCTGTTGCATGTCCGAGAACAGAGCGGTGTCGCAAGCGAAGTAGATCGTGCCGTCGTCTACCGCCAAGTGGAATCCCCCGGCGTTGCCGCCATAGGTGCCATCGGGCAGGCCGCTGCTGTGATGAGCGACCGTCATGGTTACTCGGCCAAACGGCAGATCGATACCGCCGCCCAGGTTCATCGGCTCGGTTTTCTCGATGCCCTGCTTGGCAACCCACTCGCAGATTTCAAAGCAGGACACGACCGTAGCCCCGGTGCGCCGAGCGATGCTGACCAGATCCGCGACGTGATCGAAATGACCATGAGACACCAGGATGGTATCCACCTCGACCTGGTCTGCCTTGATCGGTGCCGTCGGGGATTCATCCAGAAACGGGTCCAGCAGAATACGATGGTTGCCGGTGGTGATCAGCCAGGTCCCGTGGCCCAGCCAAGTTAGTTCCGTTGCCATGGTTCAGGTTCCTCGTTCACGAATTGCACGATCCCTTACCGGGGTTGAAGATGCAAGAGTCGAGCCATTTTCTGAATTTGCGGGAAAAACAAGGGAGCCACTGGTTCTACAATCAAATGCTCACCGCCGCAGGAACTCATTCATGTGCCGCTTGTAGGCCTCCACCCCTGGTTGGCCGTAGGGGTTGATGCCGATCAAGCGGCCTTCGAGGACGGTGGCCAGCATCAGCATCTGCAGCAGTTGGCCCAGGGCCGGTTCGTCGGCGCGGGGCAGATGGATATCGGCCGTCGGCCGCTGGTCTTCCTCGTAGGCCAGGTTCGTGCCCTGGATGGCAGCCCGCATGATGTCCGGCAGGGACTTGCCGGCCAGTTCGTTCAAGGCGTCCTGGTTCAGATCCGACCGGCTGATGCGCAAGTGATCGCGCCGCACTTGATCGACGATCAGGTTGGTAATCAGCTTGTCGCGTGGGCCCTCTTGATGTTGCTGACCGCGCGAATGCAGATCGCGGGTGTTGACCACGGTCAGTGGCAGAGCGCCCCGACCTTCTTTGCCCAGGCTTTCGGCCAGCAGTTGGTCGTACCACAGTCCGACCGCCTCGAGGGATTTCCCCCAGGTGGAAAGCACCCGGACGTCTCGTCCCTGTTCGACCTCCATCCAGTGGCAGACGGCGACGTATTGCAGGACCGGATTGTCCGAAGGCTTGGCCTGCCGAAAACGTTCGTTCATGGCCACGGCACCCTCCAGCAGGGCGACCACGTCCAGTCCCAGGATGGCGGCCGGCAGCAGGCCGACTGGTGTGAAAATCGAGAAGCGGCCGCCTACGCCTTCGGGAATCAGGAACCGGTCGGGACAGTCCAACGCAGTGGCCAGTTCGAACAATTTCCCCGCAGGGCCGGTGACGGGAATGATCAGGTGGGACAGTTCCGCAGGCTGGCCGCCGCCGCGATTGGCCAGGGCCTCCAGCAGGAGGCGAAACGCGACCGCCGTTTCCAGCGTGCCGCCGCTTTTGCTGATCACGACCATCGCCCAGCGATCGGCCGGCTGGTCCCAACTCCCCTCGTTCAACAGGTCCAGCAGACCGGCCAAGGCGTCGTTGTCGACGTTGTCGCCTGCGAAGAAGAGCCGCGGGCGGCGGTCGCGGGTCTCCCGTGACAGCTGATTGTGATAAGGGTGGCAACAGGCCTCGAACAGGGCCCGCGTGCCCATGTACGATCCCCCGATGCCGGTGACCACGACCGTGTCGACTTGATCACGGAGCCGCTCGGCCGTCTGCAGAATGCGTCCCAGCTCGCTCCCTTGGCGATCCTGGCGATAGTCGTCCAGGATCCGCTGCGGCAGATCGACGAATCCCGCGTCCAGGGGCTGTTTGTCCGCCGGCACGGCAGCGCCGGAGTCCCAGAGAGCGACCTCTTCCATTACTTCCTGGCGAGCTTGTTCCAGCGGCGGCAGCAGGTTGTTCAGCTGCGCGTCTGCCAGGTATCTGCCGACAATCCGCGAGGGGTCGTAGGAAATTTCTGTGAAGTTGAGCATAAAAGGCGTGTTTTTAGCTTTTGGGTCCCAAAACCAATCGCCCGGTTGAGGGCACCAGGCGACCACCTCCCATTCGCTCGGCCATCGGCGGGCGACCATGTTGTGGTACGGCCAACCGCTCAAGGGCCCGGAGCATACCACGGGCGTGGGCGGACGCTTTTGCCGGCATGTCCTTATCGGGAGGCCCTTGCCCAGCGTCCGGTTGGCCGTCCACCCGGCCGAGGCCCCAAAGATAGCCGACCGCTTGCTGGTCAGCCACTCCCCTGCTCCCTCCGGGTCCAGCGGCTTGAGTTAACGGCCGTTTCTGTTACGTTGGCCACTCTAGTCGCAACGCTGGGAAAGGATTTCCGGGCCGATTGGTATCGGGCTGGCACCGCGAGGACCAAACTGTGGACATGCACGATCTGACACGGGAACTGCAGCAGCCGAACGATACCAAAATCGTGATGCTGGTCGCCGACGGACTGGGCGGGCTGCCCCCTCAGCCGGGCGGACTCACGGAATTGGAAACGGCTCGCACGCCCCATTTGGACGAACTGGCGCGGCTTGGAGTCTGTGGCGGTAGTATCCCGGTCAAGCCGGGGGTCAGTCCTGGTAGTGGTCCCGGCCACCTGGCCCTGTTCGGTTACGATCCCCTCCGGTACGTGATCGGCCGCGGTGCCTTAGAGGCGACGGGGATCGGTTTTGAGCTCCAGGAGAACGACGTGGCCGTCCGCTGCAACTTCTGCACGCTGGATGCCGACGGCAAGATTACGGACCGTCGAGCGGGTCGGATACCGACTGAGCAGAGTGGACCGCTGGCGGTAAAGTTGCGGGAAATATCGATACCGGGCGTGGAAGTTTTCGTGGAACCGGTCAAGGAACATCGATTTGTCGTCATCTTTCGCGGGGATGCGCTGGGTGGCGACGTCGAGGACACCGATCCGCAGGTGACGGGAGTACTGCCGCTGGAACCGGTCGCGGCCAATCCGGCCAGCCAGCGGACCGCGGAAGCGGCTGCGGAGTTTGTCAAGCAAGCTTGCGAGTTGCTGGCCGACCAGCCTCAAGCCAACGGCCTGACCATGCGCGGTTTTGCTCCCAAGCCGGCATTGCCCGGTTACCGGGAGGTGTACGGCCTTCGCGCGGCTGCGGTGGCCGTGTATCCCATGTACAAAGGACTCGCTCGACTGGTCGGCATGGACGTCCTGGGCGACGCGAAAACACTCGACCAGCAGGTACAGGTCATTCGCGACCATTGGCAACAGTACGACTTCTTCTTCCTGCACTTCAAATACACCGACAGCACCGGCGAAGACGGCGACTTCGATGCCAAGGTGAAACAGACCGAACAATTCGATACCGCCATTCCCCAGATCATGGCCCTCAAGCCGGACGTCACCATCGTGACTGGCGATCACAGCACGCCGGCCATGTGGCGAGCGCACAGTTGGCACCCTGTGCCCACACTGCTGGTTGCGGACAACTGCCGCACGGATCCCTGCCAGCGGTTCGGCGAAAGCGAATGCCTCAGCGGGGGATTGGGCCAATTCGAGGCCAAGTTCCTGATGGTCCTGGCCCTGGCCAACGCCGGCCGCTTGGGGAAGTACGGCGCTTGAAACGGGGGAGGATGGACGGGTCAGATCTACCGATGAAAGTCGAGTCGCGTCGGGCGTGATGACGCCCAGTTTTTATACTTTCTCAGGCAGCCGGAAGCCGGCGCTGATGAGGGGCGCAGAGTTACGGGTGGCGGTTGTGGTCAGCACCCCGGCTGCCGAGTGCGATCCTGCCGCGCAGGGACGGCGTTTCCGCCTGGGGCCGGACTTGAGCAGCCGGGGTGCTCCTCCCGCAGCGGATCCGGCCCGGCCGGCCGGACCAGTTCGCATCGCCTGTGGACTTTTGCCAGCGCAACGCTCATACTGCAGGCCTTAACCGGTTACCTGCTGAATGTGGCGAACGAATCGCGCGGCGGTGGCCCCTCCCTGGAACCTTCATCCCCGATCTTTTCCCATGACTGCCCCCCGCCACGATCCGGAACGCAAAATCGACCTGGACCTGGTCCGCTGCACCGAGAACGCCGCTCTTGCCGCATGGAAGTGGTTTGGTAAGGGGGACAAGAATCGAGCGGACTTTGCGGCGACGGACGCCATGCGTGGCATGTTCAGCTTGATTGACTGCAAAGGTCTAGTCCGGATTGGTGAAGGTCGCAAAGACGACGCGCCGGGAATTTTTACCGACGAAAAAGTAGGTACGTGGGAGGAAGACGCGGTTCCGATTGCCATTGCCGTCGATCCGATTGACGGGACCACGCTGACGGCCCGGGGACTGCCGGGCGCGATATCGGTGTTGGCCGCCGCATCGTGCGACAATTCGGACGACGATCCCCGGGACCTGTTTCCCACCATTCCCTCGCACTACATGGAAAAAATTGCCGTGGGACCGCGTGTCAACGAGGGCCCGGGCCGCATCCGGTTGGAGGCGACCCTGGAGGAGAATCTAGACATTGTGGCGCTGAAGCTGAACAAGCGGGTGGAGGACCTGGTGGTGGTCGTCCTGGATCGCCCGCGTCATGAAGGCATCATCAGTACGTTGCGGCGTTGCGGCTGTGGTGTGCGTCTGATTTCCGACGGGGATGTGGCGGCGGCGATCGCCCCCAGTTTGCCCCGTTCCGGGGTCGATCTTTACGTTGGGATCGGCGGCAGCCCGGAGGCGGTGCTCGCCTCAGCGGCCATCAAGTGCCTGGGTGGGCAGCAGTTGAGCCGCATGTGGCCCAAGAACGAAGAAGAAAAACGCTACCTGCTGGAAAAAGAAGGTTGTACTCAGGCAGACTTGGACCGCGTCTGGACGGTGGAAGAGATGGCCTTGGGCGATCGCGTGATTTTTGTGGCGACCGGGATCAGCGACTCGCCCATGCTGAATGGCATCCGTTATGATGGCCGGCACTGTGTAACCGAGTCGATCCTGATTCGCGCTCGCAATCGCACTGTCCGTCGCATCGAGACGCATCACGACATATCGCGCAAAACCATCCGCTTTGCTTCCTCTGGGGCAGAAACGCGACTCTAGGCTTTTATCAGGCCTAAATTTTCGCCCTGGCTGCTAGAGCGAAAGTCGTCAAGACTTTCGGCGACCCAGCCATTGGCGAATACTCTTGGCGAATTCCGCTGCCTGAACATTCCGCGTCAACAAACCACGAGCCTGGATTTCTGGCCCACNNAGGAACCCTCTCGACTTGGGGCAGTAATCCACCCGGCGAGTTTTTGGGGTATCTGGGAAAGAGAGTTGGGCCGCGAGAAAATTTGGTGGGCAGTTCGCCCTCCGCTGGATCCGCTGATCAGGTTGGTCCAGGAATTTTTTGTCGCGACAACTGGCCACCTTCCGGTCTGTGCTGGTGGCAGACCCGTGCCTGGCGCTGGGGCGGGCTGCGTTGACGATGAACTTGTCATTTGCTACTCTTTTCCAGTCATGGTCGAGGGAGCGTCTGGCCCGGCACGGTTTTCCGGCGAGGTGCCTGCTGGGCAGATGGGAAGCGATTCGAGGAAGCGCGTTTTATGGCTCACGAGATTACCTTAATTACCGGCGACGGTACCGGTCCCGAGTTGGCCGAAGCGGCCCGCAAATGCATTGACGCCACCGGGGTGGACATCCATTGGGATGTGCAGGAGGCGGGTGTGGACGTGATGGAACGAACAGGCACGCCGATCCCGGACAGTACTTTGGCCAGCGTGCGGCGCACCCGCTGCGCCCTGAAAGCTCCCATCACCACGCCGGTGGGGACCGGTTTCCGCAGCATCAATGTCTACCTGCGGCAGGAACTGGGCTTGTTCGCCTGCGTGCGACCGTGCAAACAGTATCAGGGCGTGCGCAGCTTCTTTGCCGACCTGCCCGTCGACCTGGTCATCATTCGGGAGAATACCGAGGACCTGTACGCTGGTGTGGAATTCGAAGCTGGCACGAAAACCACGACACAGCTGATCGATTACATCAATAGCCTCCCCGCCGACCGCAAGATCCAGACGGCGGGAGACGAAACGGGCGTGTCGATCAAACCGATCAGCGTGTCGGGCACCGAGCGCATCGTGCGTTTCGCTTTTGACTACGCACGAAAAAACGGCCGCCGCAAAGTGACGGCTGTGCACAAGGCCAATATCATGAAGTACAGCGACGGCCTCTACCTGGCTACTGCTCAGCGGGTAGCCAAAGATTATGCGGATATCGAATTTGAAGAGCGGATCGTGGACAACATGTGCATGCAATTGGTCCAGAAGCCGGAACTGTACGATATGCTGGTGCTGCCCAACCTGTATGGAGATATTGTCAGCGACCTGGGGGCCGGGCTGGTAGGCGGCCTGGGAGTCGCGCCGGGCGGTAATATTGGGCCGGAGGGTGCCGTTTTCGAAGCGACCCATGGCAGCGCGCCCAAATACAAAGGCCAGAACAAAGTCAATCCGACGGCGTTGATCTTGTCCGGTGTGCTCATGCTGCGGCACCTGGGCGAGCAATCGGCGGCCGACCGGCTGGAAAAAGGGGTGGCGGATGTGATTGCCGAAGGCCGGCAAGTCACCTACGACTTGAAGCCCCATCGTGACGATCCCTCCGCCGTCGGCACTCAGGAAATGGCCGCGGCCATCTGCCAGCGAATTTCTTAGTGCGGATGGCCGCTGGAGAAAGTACCGGCGTGGTCGCCTTGGGTTCGGACCGCGTCGTCTGGGGTTGAGCGAACGTTCCGCCAGACCGGTCAGCGGCTCGCAGCCGTCCCTCGGCTCGGCTGGCCGCCGTTGGTAAATCTCTCTCCACTTCAGCCAGCTCAGTCGGGATAATAGGCTCGGCTCCGCCGGCACGAATGACCTGGTGGCTCTGGCCTTGCCACCCGCTGCGAGACTGACGCGGGAAGATGCAAGAATTGGATCAGAAAACCGTCTTGCCAAGCGGTCGGATTGCTGGGATGTCGCCAGGCGATCCGTCCCCGCGATGTGTGAAGGAGTTTGGGTACTTCGGTTCGTCAGCGGGGCCACCGGACAAGAATCCCTGACCGACAAGATAAAAAATCGACGCTTTCCTGGTTGCGCAGTCCCACAATTTTCCCCTGATCAATCCAGCGACATTTCGGGATATTGTCAGTGGCCGCCGGCGCGGACCGTCTGCTGCTGTGCTGCGATGCGCGCTGCGGATCGCCGAAATGCCTTATTCCTGGGCAGTGCAATGCCGCAACCGCCGCTACGATCGCGGCGGGGTCGAACGGCTTGAAGTCCCTGTGGTCAGCGTCGGCAACCTCACCCTGGGCGGTACCGGCAAGACGCCGACGGTGGCCTGGCTGGCTGAATGGTTTCAACGACAGGGCAGGCGACCGGCCATCGTCAGCCGAGGTTATCGATCCGGCTCGCAAGCGTGGAACGACGAAGCTCTCGAGCTGGCTCAGCGCTTGCCCAACATCCCCCAAGTGCAGAACCCCGATCGCATCGTGGCAAGTCGTCAGGCGATCGCGCGGTTCGGTTGCGACATCATCCTTCTGGACGACGGATTTCAGCACCGCCGTCTGGGGCGGGATCTGGACCTGGTATTGCTGGACGCCACTGAGCCTTTCGGATTTGAGCACGTGTTTCCGCGGGGCACCTTGCGCGAGCCGTTGAGCGGCCTTTCGCGTGCGGATGTGGTGGTCTTGTCCCGCGCGAACCTGTTAACAGCACCGCAGCGGTCAAGCATTCGCCAACGTGTCGCCCAACTGGCACCGACGGCTCAATGGCTCGAGATCGCTCAAACCCCAACCCATTTCCTGAATAGCAGCCGGCAGAAGCAGGCCCTGGATGTGCTGCGTGGCCCGCCGCTCGCGGCCTTCTGCGGCATTGGCAATCCGAGCGGATTTCAGCAGATGCTGCAAAGCAGCGGATTTGATGTGGCCGTCTTTCGCACCTTTCCTGATCACCATCCCTTTTCCACTGAGGACACAGAATCGATCGCTCGATCGGCAGCCGCGGCGGGAGCCGAGGCGGTTGTCTGTACACACAAAGACCTTGTCAAATTTGAACAGGACCGGCTGAACGGCATTCCGTTCTGGGCCCTGGTCATCGAGACAGAAGTGCTGAGCGGCCAGGAACAACTGCTCGAGTTGCTGCGATCCCTGCTCGAAGCACGACCTGCCGGCAGCGGCTAGCCGCCATCCGGTTAAAGCACCCACGGTCGCTTGGCGACTCGATTTTCCTGGGCCATCCTGGACCTGGCGCTGGCGGGGAGTTTTGTCATTAAGCTAGCACGATCGGTTCCCGGTCGGCCGCAGTTCGGGAAAGGCAGGCAAACTGCTCGCGGCCTGCCGCTGTTTGTCCCGACGCGGTGAGGCGGTAGAATCTGGACCGCCGGCGCTTTCCGCTCGGCGCTGATCCAAGCAACCCCTCCTGAGACGGTACGCATATGAACAATTCCGATCTGCTCAACACCCTGGAAGCCCTGGGCCATCCCCGGGTCCTGGTGCTGGGCGACTTTATTCTGGATCTCTACACCTGGGGCGATGCGGAACGGATCAGCCAGGAGGCGCCGGTGATCGTCTTGCGGGCCGACCGCCGTGAATATCGCTTGGGCGGTGCCGGGAACGTCTGCCAGCTGTTGCGCGGTCTGGAAGCCGATGTTGCTTGTGCCGGCCTGTTAGGAACCGATGACGACGGAAACCGGGTCCGCGAGATGCTGGAAGATTACGGCGTGGACTGTCAGTTTCTGTTCAGCAGCTGTCGGCCGACGACGACGAAGCAGCGATACATTGGCCGAGCGGCGAATCGGCATCCGCATCAGATTCTGCGGGTCGATGAGGAGCAGCGGGGACCGATCGGCAGGGAGACGGAAGATCAATTGATTCAGCAGCTGGAAGGCCGCTTGGACCGGTTCGATGTCGTCCTGGTGTCGGATTACGGCAAAGGCGTCTGTACGCCGCGGCTTTTGCGGCGCGTCATCTTGGCCGCCCGCGCGGCGGGTATTCCCGTAGTGGTCGACCCGGTCAAGTGCGAGGATTACGAGCTGTACAGCGGTGCGACGGCCATCACTCCCAATCGCCGCGAGGCGGAATACGCTACCGGATTGAAGATTAACGATCCGCAAGAGGCGCTCGACGCGGCCGCCGCCTTGTGCCGGCAGGCCGACCTGGAAATGGTCTTTGTGACACTGGACCGCGACGGGATCGCTTGGCTACATCCGCGACACGGTCAGCAGGAAATTTTTGCGACCCGGCCGCGAGCCGTTTATGACATCACCGGTGCGGGCGACATGGTCCTGGCAACGATCGGGATCGGTCTGGCCGCTGGATGCAGTCCCACCGAGTCCGCTCGACTGGCCAACGTCACCGGCGGACTGGAGGTGGAACATGTCGGCGTGGCGGTCATTCGCCGTGAAGAAATTCGCAACTATCTGTTGGCCGAGCAGCAGCCGGCGGCCGCCAAAGTGCTCGACCGCCAGCTGCTGACCGACGCGCTCAAGGCGTGTCGAGCCCGCGGGCAGCGGATCGTGTTTACCAACGGGTGTTTTGACCTCTTGCATGTGGGACATATCACCTATTTGCAGCAGGCGGCGAGCATGGGAGACGTGCTGGTCATCGGCCTGAACAGCGACACCAGCGTGCGGGCATTAAAGGGTCCCAAGCGGCCGCTGATCGGCCAGCAGGACCGAGCCGCCATTCTAGCGGCGCTGGCATGCGTCGATTTCGTGGCCATTTTTGACGAAAAGACGCCGCAAGCCCTGATCCAAAGCGTCCTTCCCGACGTGCTGGTCAAGGGGGGCGATTACCGGCCCGAAGAAATTGTCGGCCGCGAACTGGTCGAATCGTACGGTGGTCAGGTGGTCGTGACCCCCGTGGTCGCCGGCGTGTCGACCACCAAGATTCTCAAGACGGCGGCCGCTTAGCGCCCCTACCGCTGATTTCCTGGGGCATCCCGAACCTGGGGCTGGCGGTTCCTGGGGCTGGCGCGTGAGGCTCTTGCCTGCCGCCGCTGCGCGGCTGGTGAGACATTTGGGTTCGCACGGCAGGGTCGATTGGCGGGGTGGGACGCCACGAGTCCTTCACGGCGGGAGGCCGGCGGCAAGCTTGCTTACCGACCGCTTGGCCAGCCAGGTCGCTCAGCCGCCGTTCTGGTATCCTAATCATCAGGTGGATCAGCCCCGGAGCGCTCTGCCCGCTCGCTGAAACCGCTCGACGACGCCCCAGGAGGCCCCCCGATGACCACGGTGACGATCAACGGCGAAGCGTTTGGCGTTGTCCAGCGAGGCGAGGGCCATCCCCTCCTGCTTGTCCACGGGTTTCCACTCAACCACTCGATGTGGAACCCCCAAATCGATCATTTTGCAGAGACCCATCATGTGATCGCTCCCGACCTCCGTGGCTTTGGGGGCAGCCTGCGGACATCGGGCAGGGTGACCATGGAGGGTTACGCGGATGACTTGGCCCGCTTGCTGGATGCGCTGCATGTCCAGCAGCCGGTCGCCTTCTGCGGGCTCTCGATGGGCGGCTATATCGCCTGGCAATTCTGGCGCAAATATCCAAATCGAGTGGCGGGATTGATTCTGTGCGACACCCGCGCGGTGGCGGACAGCGAAAA
Organism: Planctomycetales bacterium; assembly: GCA_011772275.1. Lineage (GTDB taxonomy): Bacteria > Planctomycetota > Planctomycetia > Pirellulales > UBA7805 > CS4-C045. Next base: position 17,406 of record WVZU01000250.1, read on the forward strand.
AGTGAGCCGTGGCCGGCTGCAGATGGCTCAGCGGGTATTGCGGGAAGGGGCCGAGTTTGTTGCCGATGACATGGTGCCCAAGCTGGTCTGTCCCACCACAGCGGTCGATCAACCTCAGCTGCTGGCGGCAATTCGCCAGATGATCCTCAGCACAAACCCTCAAACCATCGCCGCTGCTCAACGTGGCATGGCAGCACGTCCCGATGTGACTTCCTTGTTGAGCGGGATTTCGGTCCCCACGTTGGTCGTGGTCGGCCAGCACGACGAGATCTCGCCCCCGGAGGAGATGCGGGCGATCGCGGCGGCGATTCCCGGTGCCCGGATTGTGGAAATCCCTGACGCAGGTCACATGGCGCCGCTGGAGAACCCGGCGGTCGTGAACGCGGCGGTGGGTGCGATGTTGAGCGGGCTGGATTGGTAGCCGCAGAGGGGAGACAGCCATCTGAAGGTTGGCGCTAACTTGAAACAAACAGCCGCTCGACGACCGCTGAGCGGGTCCGCTCCGGCCACCTTCAGGGGATCTCGAAGACCGACTGCGTCTTGACGATTGCACAATCGTCGGGAAAGGTGTGAAAGGCCTGGACGCGCAACGTGCGGATGCGGGTTTCGATGTTGATATAGCTGAGCGCCCCCAAGGCGACGCGGCCGCTGGAGTCGAAACGGTATAACAGCCCCTCCGTTTCCCCGTCGTGGAACAATTCGTTCTGATAGTTCCAAAAGACTTCCGGCGGGACCTGTTCCAGCTGGACGCCCACCAGATAGTTCGCCCCACCGCGGGTCCGCACCCGGTCATTCCGCTCGCCGTCCAGCCGATACCTCAGCAACCGCCGCTTCTGGGGCAGCGGGGTGTGCGCACTGGTGGCAACCTCTGTCAATATCAGTCCGTGATAACGCCAGGTCACGATATGCCCGGCACTGGTGATATCAACGCGTGCTTCGTAGTTGCCCCGGCTGACCGTCCGCGAACTGTAGACCTCGAATAATTCTGGATGCAACGGTCGCCCGTACAGCTGAAAGATCAGTTCCGTAACTTTGGGTCGAACGCTGAGCACGGATAAAATGCCTTGAAAACTGGTTTTCCAAATGTAGGCTTATGGGGAGCCCCGCGAACCCACAGCATGCATTATAAACTTACCAGCAAAAACCAACAAAGGCCGTTCGCAAAATCTACAGAAAAAAATTTTTAGGTCTTGACAAGCACCAAAGATTTAATTTAGCCGCTGGGGGGCTAAGCAGAAACGCCGACCAGGATGTCGTACAAGGCATGGGTACCGGCCGCAATGCCGAAACCCCGATAGACGAATAAAACTGCGAAAAAACCCCCGGCGATGAAGCGAAAGACAAACGAATACAGCTGGTAATCGTCCCCTTGCGGCCCCACGTAATGCGCCGCGGAAAATAGCAGGCTGGTCAGCACGAGGGCCACGGCAACCTTCATCCGCCGTCCAGCGATCAGGCAGCCTACGGTTGCCATTACCAAGGGAACCAGGATCAGGCGGAACAGCAGTTCTTCGTAAATACCCGCTCCAAAATAACGCACCAGGTGGCTGGCAAACCCGACTGCCGAGGTGCCATCGCCCAGCTGACAGGGCAGCGGGCTGCCTGTCAGAACCAGCAGACGCGCCTGCACATTGGCGAACACCAGCAGCAGGACCGCCAGGACCGTCGACTCGGCCGCCATTCCAAACAGCACGCCCCGCGAAACCCGCCACGGCTGGCGACTCGTATGATGCCATCCCAGCAGAATGGCGATGGTCAACAGGGGTAACAGGAGGAAACCGCCGAAGCCGAAAAAGCCCAGCAATCGTTGCATCCACAAATCCGCGCCGTTCCGCACACCGTTGGGTCCCAGCCAGAGCACACCGCCTTCGTACAACACCAGCAATGGCAGCACGAAAAACAGGCTGGTCAGCGGCCGCCGTGACTGCTGCCAATAGTTGGCCGGGCGGACGGCCAGCGCGGTCGATTCCTTATCCAGCTGTGCGATCATGCCGAACCTGCCGGCAGGTGATGGTTCTCAGGCTTCTTCCCCCTTATCATTTTCGACCCGCGGGAACGCCCGCCTTAAGCCGCTCGAAATGACAGCCGCAGCAGGCTAAACTCTTGATGTCGCCGTAATATCCCGGATCCTGGCCAGCATGACCGCTACAGTTGACGAAATTTACCACCGCCTGCACACCGCTTACGGCCCCCAGCACTGGTGGCCGGCCGAGTCGGCGTTTGAAGTGATGGTGGGGGCCGTGCTGGTCCAGAATACCGCCTGGAAAAATGTCGAACGAGCGATCGACAACCTCCGCCAGGCCTGCCTTCTGTCCCCCCAGGAACTTTACGAAGTGTCGATCGACGAGCTGCAGGAGCTGATCCGGCCGGCTGGCTATTTTCGCATGAAAGCCCGTCGCCTCCGCAATTTGCTCGACTACCTGTTTGACCAGCACGCAGGTTCCCTGGCGGTCATGTTCTCTCACGACACCGAAACGCTGAGGCAACAGCTGTTGCAAATCAATGGTATCGGTCCGGAGACGGCGGATTCGATTCTGCTGTACGCGGCTGAGAAACCCGTTTTTGTTGTCGATGCCTACACTCAACGCGTACTCAAGCGGCACGGTTGGATGGAGTACCAGGCGGATTACCACGAGATCCAAGAGCATTTTCAAGCGAACCTCCCGGCGGATGTCGAGCTGTACAACGAGTACCACGCCTTACTGGTCCGCGTGGGACACCTGCACTGTCGCAAGACGCCTCAGTGCGACCAGTGCCCACTGGCCGACCTGCTGCCGGAAGGGGGCTTGCAAGAGCCACCAAGCGCTTAGGCAGCACGGTTCCGGTCCTGCAACAAACAGGCCCTGAACCAGCGGTGCATACCTGTCGTCTTGGGGCGAGACAAAAAAGCCACAGTCATCACCCCCAGCCGCTCGGACGCCAACAAAAGTGATGGACCATGCCAGGCGGAAGTTTTGGCGGATGCTGGATGATTGTCGATGGGTGAGAAATATGGCCCAGGAGGAATCTGGGTGCAGAGTGACGCTGGACCTTGCAGG
>WVZU01000250.1:20458-21177 GCA_011772275.1 Planctomycetales bacterium
GATGGTACAATCCTTTGTTGGCAGGGCGCACCTGCGCTTATGCATCCTGAACGTATCTGGTAGCGAGTCTGACCACTTATTGAGCGAACGACGATGGCCGGCCATTCCCATTGGGCAGGGATCAAGCACAAAAAGGCGTTGATTGATAACAGGCGCGGAAAGGTCTGGAGCAAGTGTGCCAAGGCCATTACGGTCGCTGCCAAGATGGGGGGCGGTGACCCCGACCAAAACCCGCGGCTGCGGCTGGCCGTTGCCGACGCCAAGAGTGCTCGTATGCCGAAAGATACAATCGAACGAGCGATCAAGAAGGGGACGGGTGAACTGGAGGGCGGAAACCTCGAGGAAGTCGTCTACGAAGGCTATGGCGCCGGCGGGGTGGCCATCTACTGCGAAGCCCTCACCGATAACCGGAACCGCACCGCCCCGGAAATCCGCAAGATCTTTGAAATCGGGGACGGCAAGCTGGGCGCCACCGGCTGCGTGGCCTGGATGTTCGACCGCAAAGGGCTGTTCCTCATCCCCCGCGACCAGGTGGAGGAGGAAGCGTTGTTCGAGCTGGCCCTGGAAGCCGGGGCGGACGACGTCCGCAGCGAAGCGGACGAGTTCGAAGTCACCTGCGATCCGGACCGGTTTAGCGACGTAGCCGCCGCCCTGGAGGCTGCAGGGATCAAGCCCGAGTTGCAGCAGGTGACCCGCCTCCCCAACAACAACGTCGACCT
>WVZU01000317.1 GCA_011772275.1 Planctomycetales bacterium
CTTTGCCGACCCGATCGCGGAGGTAGTACAATTTGGCCCTCCGCACAACCCCGCTCCGCTTGACCTCCACTTTGGCGATCCGGGGCGAATGCAGGGGGAACTTGCGTTCCACCCCTTCGCCCTGGACGATGCGTCGCACGGTGAACATTTCGCGACTCCCCGCCCCGCTCTTGGCGATCACGGTCCCGTTGAAGATCTGGATCCGTTCTTTGTCACCTTCCATGATCCGCGTATGCACATCGACGGTATCGCCGATCTCGAATTGCGGCGGATTTTCCTTCAGGCTGGCCTGTTCCACTTTTTCCAAAATTTCGTTACTCATTCCGAACCTCACCTCGTTTGTTTTCGCGGATGGTTGGCGGCCACGAAGCGGACGGCCTGGTCACCCGGTTCTGGTTGGTTTACCTCCAGCCCGCGCTGGAGCCCATCTGGCCGCCCAGCTTACTTCGGCTGGACCTGCGGTTTTCACCAAGTTCTGACTGGCTGCTCAATCATCTTCCGCCGCTCGGTTTTCGTCCATCAGATCCGCTCTCCGCCGGCGTGTCCTGGCGATACTTTCGCGCTGTCGCCAAGCGGCGATTTCTTCATGATTGCCACTCAACAATACCTCCGGCACACGATAGCCCCGGTACTCGCGGGGCCGCGTATACTGAGCACCCTCCAGCAGGTGCCGGTTGATCCCCGAAAAAGAATCCCGCGCCGAACTCTGTTCGTCTCCCAAGACCCCGGGCAGGAGGCGAACGACCGCATCGATGACCACCATCGCGGCCACTTCACCGCCGTTGAGCACGTAATCGCCGACGGAGATCTCTTCGGGCGCCAGGATGTCTCGGATCCTTTCGTCAAAGCCTTCGTAACGACCACACAATAAAATTAATCGCTGGTGCCTGGCCAATCTTTCCGCAGCCGCCTGGTTCAAGCGCTGGCCCTGCGGTGTCAGCATGACCAGGTGGCCGACCGGCTGAGCTGCCTGTTGCACGGTCTCGACGCAGTCAACCACCGGTTCGACCTTCAGCACCATGCCGGGGCCGCCGCCGTAGGGGCGGTCATCCACCGATTTATGTTTATCCTTTGCCCAATCCCGGATGTTGTGACATTCAATCCTGACCAATCCCCGCTCAATCGCCCGCTTCAAAACGCTCTGCCCCAGGTAGCCGGTGAACATCTCGGGAAACAGCGTCAGCACGTCGCAGCGCATCGGCGGTCACCCGGCGGACTCTTCCCTGGTTTCCTTCGCCTCCTGCCCCGCTTCCTCCTGGCCGGCCTCCTCCTGACCCGCTTCCTCCTGGCCGACCTCCTCCTGACCCGCTTCCTCCTGGCCGGCCTCCTCCTGGCCCGCCTCCTCCTGGCCCGCTTCCTCCTGACCCGCCTCCTCCTGACCCGCCTCCTGTTCCGTTTCCGTTTCCGCCGCCTTGCTGGTCACTTCGGCCGGCACCTCTTTTTCGGATGCCGCGGCTGCGGCCTCCGGTTCCAGCTTGAACGCCGGTTCCCCCGGATCGGCGATCTCGCGTGGGGCGTCCAGTCGGGCCCGCGCCGCTGCCTGGGCGTCGAGATGCGAGCCGTTTGGGCCGTACTTTTTGATCAGGACCCCGACTTTTTCCGAAGGCTGAGCCCCCACGTTCAGCCAATACTGGACGCGTTCGGCGTTGAGCGTGCATCTGGCGTCTGTTTCTGCAATGGAGGGGTCGTACGTCCCCAATTCTTCGATGACCCGTCCGTCTCGCGGCGCCCGGCTGTCGGTCGCACAAATGCGAAAGAAGGGCCGGTGCTTGCGCCCGAATTTTTTCATGCGAATTTTAACTGCCACTTGTTTCTCCCTTGTTTCAGAAAATCATTGAAGCTGTTTCCGCAACGCGGTTGTTTGCCAAGGCCATTTAGGTCTTCTTTTCGGCCCGAATTTCCCGCTTGCGTCGCCGCGCCTCTTTTTCGCGCTGTTTCTTTAGTTTTTGTCGTTCCTTGGGACTCAACCGCTTGCCTGTTCCCACCTTCTGTTTGGCAATGGTTCCCGACGGATCGGACATCGCCTGCTTTTGCAGTTCCCGCGCCATCCGCATCCGGTCCCGCATCCCCTTGCCAGCCATCTGCTTCATCATGCTGGCCATGCCGTCAAACTGTTTTACCAGATCGTTGACCTCATGGGGAGCGACACCGGCGCCGTCGGCAATCCGCCGCCGGCGGCTCTGGTCGATCACCTTGGTCGGATTGCGACGCTCGTCCGGTGTCATCGCATCGATGATGCCAAACAGCCGCTTCATGTCCTTTTCCACATCCATGCCATCCACCAGCTCGGACATGCCCCCGTCCAAGCCCATCATGCCCATCACCTTTTGCATGGGCCCCAGGCGGGTGACCTGGGAGAGCTGTTTGCGGAAATCGTCCAGGGTAAATTCGCCCTTCCGCAGCCGTTCTTCCTGGCGAGCCAGTTCTTCCTGGTCCAGTTTGCGCTGTGCTTGTTCGACCAGCGTGAGCACGTCCCCCATGCCCAGGATACGACCCGCCATGCGATCGGGATGGAACTCTTCCAGAGCCTCAATCTGTTCGCCGGTCCCGATAAACTTGACCGGCACCCCGGTGACGTGCTTGACCGACAAGGCCGCGCCGCCACGAGCGTCCCCGTCCAGCTTGGTCATGATGCAGCCGTCCAGCTCGAGGGCCTCGTTAAATCCCCGAGCGCTGTTCACGGCGTCCTGACCGGTCATGGCGTCGACCACCAGGTAGACCTGGTCCGGCTGCACGCGGCGATCTACCTCGGACAACTCGTCCATCAGCTGCTGATCGATCGCCAGGCGGCCGGCCGTGTCCAGGATCAGAACGTCCACTTCCTGCTGTTTGGCCTGAGCCACCGCGTCCTGGCAGACTTGGACGGCATTCTTGTTCTCGCGATCCGAGTAAACGGGTACGTCGATCTGCTGGCCCAAGACGTGCAACTGGTCGATGGCAGCGGGCCGCTGCAGGTCCGCCGCGCACAACATCGGCCGCTTGTGCAGCTGCTTGACCAACATCGCCAGCTTGGCACAGGTCGTCGTCTTCCCAGACCCCTGCAGGCCACACAACATCAACACGGTCAGGCCGGTTCTCAGATGCAACGAATGGTCGACCGGCCCCATCAGGTGGATCAGTTCCTCATGGACAATCCCGACCACCTGCTGACTGGGATCCAGGGACTTCAGCACGCGTTCGCCCAACGCCTGCTCGCTGACCCGCTGCATGAAATCCTTGACGACGGGCAGGCTGACGTCCGCTTCCAACAGAGCTGCGCGCACCTGGCTCAGCCCATCGCGCATATTCGCCTCGCTCAACTTGCCCTTGCCGCTCAGCGAGCGAAAAGCGGTCGACAGGTTCTCTTGCAGCGCGTCAAACATGGGATGGGGCCGGCCCCGCGGGGGACCAGGGAAGGCGATTCGGCGGCCCCCAGAACAGACAGGGGTCACACGCAGGTAAACCCGTAATATACCGCAATTTATCGCCTGCTGGCAATCCGTGACCAACCAGCCACCAGCGGCTGAGAAACGCGCCCCCACCCCGATCGGGGGACAGTCCCCAGCGCCGGCAGCACCCCGGCTGCTGAGCGCCATCTTCACGCCAACGGATGGCGTTTCCGCCTGGGGCCGGCCTTGAGCAGCCGGGGTGCT
>WVZU01000161.1:0-4496 GCA_011772275.1 Planctomycetales bacterium
CGCCAGTCATCCAGGGCTAAAGCCAGGCAGCGGGAAGCCCCGTAAACGGGGCTCGACACATTTTTTTACGCGACCTCGACCCCGTGCTAAAGCACGGGGCTAGGAGGATGGAACCGGAAACGCGTGGGGTGCGACGACAACCAGTTACTGCAATCGGCTAAGGTATTCCCAATTTTGCAATTCCTATTCCATTTTTTTTCGTGGGCAGGACCCCCTGATCGATTCACCCCATGAATTACCTTGCTCACGCTCGCCAGCATCTCGACGATCCTTACTTTGTGGCAGGCACGGCCCTGCCGGACTGGCTGAACGTTGTCGCTCGGAAAGTCCGCGTCCGCCGCCGGCACGCCGCCCCCTTTGAAGCCGATTCCCAGGCACCCCTGGCAGCGATCGCTCGTGGTGTGCTGCAGCACCATCACGACGACGCCTGGTTTCACCGGACACCGGCGTTTGCCCAGCTGTCGCTGGAAATGACCGTTCGCGTTCGCGAGGCCCTGCCCGGCGACGAGGGGATGCGGGTCTTTTTCCTGGGGCATATCCTGGTCGAATTGCTGCTGGACGCAGAACTGGCCGGGCAAGATCCGCAGCTGCTGCCGCGGTATTACCAAGCCTTGGCGCGAGTTGATCCGGGGGAGGTGGCCGGGGCGGTCCGCCGCATGAGCGGATGGGGAGCGGAACCTTTGGCAGAGCTGATTCCACGCTTTATCGCAGAAAGGTTCTTGTGGGACTATGCCGACGATGACAAACTGTTGTGGAGGTTGAACCAGGTCATGCAGCGCGTGCGGCTGTCACCACTTCCCCATCGATTAACGGAGATTTTTCCAGCCGCTCGACTGGCAGTGTCCCGGCAAACCACCCAGCTGCTCACGCCGGACCCGCCAAACGTGCCCGCATGAACGACAGGCTATAAGAAAGAGGATCGACGATGAAATTTGGGATGAATCTATTGCTGTGGGCGGGCGAGTTGAGCGACGATTTGATGCCGGTGCTCGAATCGCTGAAGGCCATGGGATACGACGGCGTCGAGCTTCCGTTGTTTAACTACCAGCTGGACTATGACGCCTGGGGCCGCCGGCTGGACGATCTGGGCCTGGAACGGACGGCGGTCACGGTCCGTGGCCAGGAGGATAACCCAATCGGCACGGACGCTGCGGTGCGGGCCAAAGGTGTGGAGAATACCAAGCGGGCCCTCGATTGTTGCGCCGCCGTGGGTGCCACGCACCTGGTCGGTCCCTACCACTCGGCGCTGGGCGTCTTCAGCGGCAGCGGGCCCACCCACGACCAGTGGCAGTGGGGCGTGGACAGCATGCGGGAGGTGGCACAGCACGCGGGCGAGCTAGGTCTGATGCTGGGCGTGGAATACCTGAACCGTTTCGAAACCTACCTGCTCAACTGCGCCGCAGATACCGTGCGCTTCATCGAACAGGTGGATCACCCCAGCTGCCGCATGATGTACGATACGTTTCACGCGCATATCGAAGAAAAAGAGATTGCGGCGGCAATCGGCCACTGCGCCGCCTATACCGTCCATGTGCATATTTCGGAAAACGATCGCAGTACACCCGGTGCCGGACAGGTGAATTGGCAGGCAACCTTCGATGCCTTGAAAGAAGTCGGCTATCACGGCTGGCTGATGATCGAAGCCTTCGGGCTGGCGCTGCCGGAGCTGGCTGCGGCAACGAAAATCTGGCGGAGGATGTATGAAAGCGAAGAGCAGCTGGCGCGGGACGGGCTTCAGTTCATGAAAAAAGAAGTCGCCGCGCGTTGGGGATAATCGTTGGTATGATGCAAGCAGAAAGTGACCAACCGCCCCCGGAAGGCGACAAAGAACTTTCCTTGGAGGACCTCAGCGACGCGTTCGCAAGGATGTTGCGGCCGGAAGGTGAGCCAGGCGGGACCGCCGCCCAACAGCAAGGTTCGCCGCAGGAGGCGGAGGAAGGACCGGCGGTCGATCAGGCGGACCGGATGCCCGAAATTACGCCCCAGCGCGTCTTGGAAGCCATGCTGTTCGTGGGGCATCCTGAAAACGAACCGCTGACGCGGCAACAGGCGGCCGCAGTGATCCATGGCGTTGAAGCGGATGAAATCGATGCCCTCACCGACCAGCTGAACGCAGATTACGCGGCCGCCGGACACGTAGTCGAAATCGTCAGTGAAGGGGCCGGTTATCGCATGATCCTCTCGCCCCAGCTGGAAAGGGTCCGCCGTCGCTTCTATGGGCGAGTGCGCCAGGCGCGACTGTCCCAGGCGGCCATCGAGGTCTTGGCCCTAATTGCCTACAGCCAGCCGATGACCAGCAAAGATGTCAGCCAAATGCGCGGCCATCCCAGCAGCGCCGTCCTTTCCCAACTCGTCCGCCGCCAGCTGCTGCGGATTGAACGCCCGCCCGAAAAACCTCGCGCGCCCGTCTATTACACCACCCAGCGGTTTTTGGACCTGTTCGGGCTGGACCGACTGGAGGATCTCCCCCGAAGCCAGGATGCCGGTCCCTGAGAGGCCTTCACCCAAACCCATGGGAAACAATGACTTAGCGATCATCGGGCGTCCTGCGCAGACGCGGCATATGGCCGTTGTTAGAATTGGAGATTCTGTGGATCGGCTGCTGTGCCGCCACGGTATTTTTGTGGAAAAAGGACTTTATCGAGGCAAGCTTTGCCTGTGAATTAACCCACGGCGCGGTACCCTGCTGTCCGCAGGCCAGTCTTTCTGCCAAGGGCCGTGAGGTCTCTGTGATTGCATCTGCTGCATTCTTTCCTGCGGGGAAAATCGTTTGTTGTCCGATTGCATGCATCGTCACGAATGTCTGGAAAACTTGCGACAGGCGGGCCGCCTCGTCCTGCCCTCCTTGCTGTTGTGTGATTTTGGCCACCTGGCGGATGAAATTTCGCGAGTCGAGCAGGCGGGGGTCGAGGCCCTGCACCTGGACGTGATGGATGGGCATTTTGTGCCAAACCTCAGTTACGGACTCACACTGGTAGAAGCCATCCGCAAGATGACCAAGTTGCCGCTGGACGTGCACCTGATGATCACCAACCCGGCATCCTACCTGGACCGGTATTACGAGGCGGGCGCCGACATGATCACGTTCCATGTAGAAGCCACCGACCAACCGCGTGACTTGCTGTCTCGCATTCGCGAACTGGGTGCCGGCGCGGGCTTGGCACTGAATCCGGATACCCCGCTGAAAACGATTGACCCTTGTTTGGAACTGTGTGATCTGGTGCTGGTGATGAGCGTGATGCCGGGGTTTGGGGGCCAGCGGTTCGAGACGGTTGCCCTGGAAAAGTTGACCAATCTGCGGCAGCGACTCGGGCCCGCCACGATTTTGTCGGTCGATGGTGGTGTGAACGAGCACAATATCAAGCAGTGTGCTGCCGCGGGCGCCGACTGGTTCGTGGCCGGATCGGCCATATTCAAGCACCAAGACTACGCGCAACGCGTGTCGATGTTGAAGGAGATGGTCGGATAAACCCCCAGTCGCAAGGGGGCTCAACCGGCTGCCGTGCAACCTGCACCCCCAAGACCGTCCACCACTAGGAACCTTAACCCTCCGGTGCGAACCATGCTGAAAATCGTCCTCATCCGTCCCGGTACCACCGAATATGACCAGCAGGGTCGTATCCTGGGAACGTTGGATGTCCCCTTGGCGGACGCAGGCAATGCGGAGGTGGACGTGGCGATCGATCAGCTGAGAGGTCAGCCGATACAGGCCCTCTACACGTCCCCCTGCGAGTCTGCTCGCCAGACCGCCGAAAAAATCTCCGGCAGCCTCAATCTGAAATGCAAGCCCTCGGACCAACTGAAAAACGTCGATCACGGGCTCTGGCAGGGTATGCTGGTCGAGGAGGTCAAACGCAAACAGCCAAAGGTTTACCGGCAGTGGATGGAACATCCGGAAAGTGTTTGCCCCCCCGAAGGGGAAATGCTGGACACGGCCCGCCATCGCGTTGAGGCATTTTTAAGTAAACTATTTAAGAAGCACAAACAGGGGACCCTTGGCATCGTGGTCCCCGAGCCGCTGGCCGGACTGATCGAAAGCTACTTGCGGCGGTCCGAACTCCCGGCCAGCTGGAACAACGTTGCCGGCGGCGGCAGCTGGCAGATCATTGAAATTGAACAGCCTGGCCTGATTAACGTATAACTCAGCCAAAACCCGCCCCCCCCTGGGGGCCACTGCAAACGATGGCAAGCGGTCCCACACAGACATCTGGCGAACACGTGATGGCATCCGGGGAGGAAAGAAACGGACCGCGCCGCCCCAAACGGGGTGTGCCGGAGGGCCTCTGGCTACGCTGCCCCGGCTGTGGTGAAACCATCTATCGCAAAGAGGCCGATCGTCTCCTGGGCGTCTGCCCCCATTGCGAGCACCATTTCTATGTGAACGCCAGCCAACGGATCGCTCAGGTTCTGGACGCAGGCACGTTTGAGGAATGGTTGGCCGACATGGAGCCAGCCGATCCATTGGAATTTAGGGACCAAAAATCGTATCCCGATCG
>WVZU01000161.1:4503-4823 GCA_011772275.1 Planctomycetales bacterium
CGGCATGATTCGCGCTCGACGCGTCGCCTTCGGCGTTACCGACTCGGCGTTCATCATGGGCAGCATGGGTTCGGTGGTCGGCGAAAAATTAACGCGATTGATCGAACGAGCGACCGATCAGCAGTTGCCGCTGATCATCGTCAGCGGCAGCGGCGGTGGCGCTCGCATGCACGAAGGCATCCTCTCCCTGATGCAAATGGCCAAAGTCTCGGCTGCCCTGGCCCGCTACGACCAGGCCGGGGGCTTGTTCATTTCCGTGCTGACCAATCCGACCATGGGGGGCGTGGCCGCCAGCTTTGCGTCCCTGGGGGACCTCGTGT
>WVZU01000161.1:4867-8161 GCA_011772275.1 Planctomycetales bacterium
ATTCGCATCGAACTGCCTGAAGGATTTCAGACCAGTGAATTCCTCATGGAACACGGCTACATCGACCGCATTGTGCGGCGGGCGGACCTGAAGAGCGAAATTGCCCGCGCTATCGACTATTGCGGAAAATGAAACAGCCCCTGCGGATGGCCCTCTCGCTGTGCGAACATTTCTCATCCGCACCACCCCACCTTCTCGATTGCACAGTCACCCGGCGGCATAGTAGGCTGTCCTTACGGGGCAGAACTTCCGGCGGGCACGGCGGTAGCCCCCCCTTCAACGATCAAGACAGATGGAATTCTTCGGGAAATTCAATTCGTGGCTGCAGGGCGGCAAGGTCGATGTGGGTCGGCGTTTCGAGCTGCTGCGCGAAGCCGTTCACGGGACGATGTCGCAGTTCTACAAAGCCCGCGACCGGAAGACCCAGGCCATCGTGGGACTGAAAATCCTCGATGTCGAAAAGACGGCCCGATTTGAACAGCGGTTCGCCAGGTTGAACAAACCCAGCGAAGGGGAAATTGCCGCCTCCCTCCAGCATCCCGCCATCATTAAGACGCTGGAATACGGCACGACCACCCGCGGGGAACCGTTTATCGTTACCGAGTATTTCGAAGGGACGGTGCTCAGCAACTTGATCCACACCGGCAGCGAACTGCTGGAAGGCAACCGCCTGAAGCTGCTCCGCCAAGCCGCCCAGGCCACGGCCGCCGTTCACCGGGCAGGATACATCCACCGCGACATCTGCCCCCGGAACTTTGTCGTGGCCCCCGACGGCCAGAGTCTCAAATTGATCGATTTCGGACTGACCGTCCCCAACACGCCACCCTACTGCCAGCCGGGGAACCGCACCGGCACGCCGCGTTACATGGCACCCGAGGTCGTGCGGCGCCGCGCTACCGACCAGCGATTGGACATCTTTTCTTTCGGAGTTACCGCTTACGAACTCCTGACCGGTGAATCGCCCTGGCCGCGTTCCGAAGCCACGGGCACGGCAGCCATGCACCACGACAAGCCGCCCGTGCCGATTCGAGAACGCTGCCCCGATCTCGATCCCCGGCTGGCCCAGGCGATCGAAGCCTGCCTGCAGCCCGACCCCGAAAAACGCCCNNNAACCCGACGGCAGGCCCTCCTGACCGGCAGCCCGGCCGCACCGGTGGCGGCTACCAGCAGGCCCGCTTCCGATCGTCGGACGTTCGCATTTCTGCCGAATCGTGCACTTGTTATGATAACAGCCAGCCGCCGCTGTGGGAGGAGATCAGGCAGGACAATTGGCCATGGATCCAGAAAAAAACTACGACCGATACTTGGAGTTTCAGCGGTACGTCGCCTGGAGCGACTACGACGTGCAGCGCGTCAAAGCGATTGGGCAACTGGTAGAGCCGGCCCTGGATGCGCTGGTGGAGGACTTTTACGAAGAGATCGAGCGCCATCCGCGGGCGAGCCGGGTGATGACGGAGGGGAAAGCGCAAGTCCAGCGACTGAAAAAGACCTTGCGAGCCTGGCTGGTGGATTTGTTTTCGGGTAATTATGATCGCCACTATCTGATTCGACGGTGGAATATCGGTCGCCGACATCTGGAAATCGGATTGGACCAGGTGTACACGATCACTGCCATCGCTCGCCTGCGGAGCGGCTTGCTGCACGCTCTGAAAGACGCGTGGCAAAAAGATGGGGATGAATTGTTGCTGACGATCTGTGCCCTGAACAAACTGCTGGACCTGGACATCGCCATCATCGAAGATGCCTACCAAACCGCCAAGGTAGACGTGCCTGCCTGAACGACTCGCTCAGGCAGCCCCAAATTTCGCAGCAGCCCACGGCAGGCAAACCGTAATTGTCTGAAAGCCGCAACCGACCGATGGTGCCCGGGCAAGGCGTGTTCGGCGAAGTCCCCCGAAGAGGGGGAAGTTCAAACCGCGCGGCCCAGCGGGCCGGGCGCCCCCTGGCTGGCCCCGCCTCGGCGCGAACAGTCGGCCGATCTGCGGTGGGCTGCTCGCCACCCCACGGAAGGCCTGCAAATCGGCCTGCTCTTGGTACGGCAAACAATCAAAGTCCGCGCCANNTGGTGGCCCCCGAAGGCCGTGCGGTGAAATTTGAAAAGCGATCCGGGCTGGCCGCGTCGAACGGGAATTCAATTCTGGCGCGGACGAGCCAATCCGGCGACCGAGGAAGTCGGGCGGAGGGGCCCGATCTTGCCGTCCAGGAGGTCGGTCAGCTGAGCGGGCTGTTGGAGGATCGTCCGGGCCCCCGCCCCCTGCAGTTCCTCGACCTCGCGATACCCCCAGGCGGCCCCCACAGCGTACATGCCAGCAGCCGTAGCGGTCTGCATGTCGACGGCGGTGTCCCCGACAAAGACGAATTCAAAGACCGGCCGGTTCAGGAGCAGAGCGATCTGTTTGGCAGCGGCTGGATCTGGCTTGCGGGCCATCCCCTCGCGTACCCCCTCCACCGCCTGGAAGGAAAACGAGCCCAGGTAATGCTGGACACACTTCTGCGTAAAGGTGTGTGGCTTGTTCGACAAGACGGCCAAAGCAGACTGCCGCCGCGTGAGCTCTGTCAATAATTCCGAAATCCCTTGGAACAGCCTGGTCTGCACGTTCCAAGTACGCTCGTAGCTTTCGCGAAACCGCCGCACGCAATCGGCCACCAGCGATTCGGTGACCCGATCCGGCGGCAGTGCCTTGGTGAACAGTCGCACCACACCTTCCCCGACCAGGTAACGGTAGGCGTCCAGCGAATGGGTGGGGCATCCTTGTTGATCGAGCACCTCGTTGGCCGCGGTGGCGATATCGGGCAGCGAGTCCAATAGCGTTCCATCCAGATCGAAGATAATCGCCGAAAATTTCACAGGAAGTTGCACCTTAGCCGAAGAGCCAAATCGGCATCCTCGTATCAAATTTCTGACAAAAAGCCACAGCGCGGCCTTCGGCCGCAACCCGGCCTTTGGCCGCAACCAGAACATCGGGATTTTGAACAGGAGCAAACAGAGTCAACGGAGGCCGAGATCATGCTCTGTTCGCTCAGTTTCCTTATGTTCAAAAAATCCGCACCTGGCACAGACTTTGATGGTTTGCAGTGCAGAGTCCAGTCCGGCGGGCCGCGATGGACTCTCTTTTCTCCGCGAATTGTTCTACAGNNCCGTGGCTCGGCTTTGAAGTCCGTTGTGTCCAGCGGACCGCTGAACTTGTCTTGCCTGGTGGCCCCTGACGATCGATTGATGATTGACGATTGTTGATTTTTGAAGTGAAGAGTCAGGCTCCGGCCTCAAAGAGGCCGGCTACAGGAGCCGGACCA
>WVZU01000394.1 GCA_011772275.1 Planctomycetales bacterium
CGGCGGCACAAGGCGGCCCGGCCGACGTCTTGTTTTGGGGACCGACGGCGAGCAGCACCAGCGAGCCAATCCTGCCGATGCCAAAGGGTGTCGACCCGCCTCTGTGGGACGGATCGCGGGGCAGGCCGGGCCGCACAGCCATTCTCAGGCCGCCTCGGCCAGGGGGGCCTCGGATAAGGGAACCGTCCCCGGGCTTTTGGGCAGGAAAGCTCGACCCAACCGGCCCTTGAGAATCGCCGGCAGAACAATCAAGTCGCCCAGCAACGCGGTGCTCAACATGGCGGCCATCAGCCAGCCAAAACGGGCGATGGGGGCAAAGGGGCTCAACGAAAACACCAACATCCCCAATCCGCAGATCAAGGAGGTCTGAATCATGGCCATGCCACACCGCTGGTAGGCATAGCGGATCGCTTGCCGCCGCGTCCGGCCCGCCAGCAGTCCTTTGCGGAACGACATGATGAAGTGCAGCGTATCGTCCACCGCGATCCCCAGGGCCGCCGTGGCGGTCAGCAGGGACCCGATTTCGANNCACGCTGCGCAACAGGATCGCCATCATCACGGCAATGATCCCAAAGGCCATCGCAAAGCTGTTGATCAGGTCTTTCAACAGCTGGTCCTGCGCCTTGTGCACCAGGGGCACGCCGCCGCAATACACGGCCGAGATGTGGGGCGGTTCCCCGCCGGTCGACCGCTGGAGGAGGGGTTCGATCTTTTGCTCCATTTCGCGCAACACCCGGCCGTAGTCGACGCGCTGGCTGGAGCTGACCCGGGCGCTGATCCGCCAGGCTTCATAGCGGCCGTCATCGACGACATATCCGATACCGGCAAATCGCTCCAGGCTGCTCTCCAATTTGCGATTCAGCACGGCACGTTCCGCCGCCTTCCGCCAGCCCGTGTCACCCTTGGCGGTCAGCGGCGGCGCGAAAGTCGCCGCGGAGACAGTACAGTCGATGCCGTCAATCGTGCTCATCTCGCTGCGAACCGCTTCGACCAGCCGCAGGCTCTCCAGCGTCGAACGGCGCGACGATTTGGGGATTTGAAGAATGACTTCGATCGGTACCAGCGAACCGACGTTGGTTTCCAGCCATTCATAATCCTGCAGCACCCGCGCACCGGGTCGGAACAGGTCCTCCAGCCGCGCGGTAGCCCGAATACGTGTCACGCCCACGCCAGCCAGGACCAGCAAGACCAGGGCCGCACAGACAACCTGAGCGTGGCAGCGCGAGATGC
Organism: Planctomycetales bacterium; assembly: GCA_011772275.1. GTDB lineage: Bacteria > Planctomycetota > Planctomycetia > Pirellulales > UBA7805 > CS4-C045. Next base: position 1,231 of record WVZU01000394.1, read on the forward strand.
CATACAGCAGTTGATTCCAACGCTTGGTTCGTCGAGCCAGCAGGGGGGCGTTCGTGCTTTCTTCCGCCCAACGGCGACGGGGGAACTGCTGCAGCAGGCTGGGTACGATCAGGATCATCGCGGCCGTCGCCATCAAAACGCTCAACGCCGCATACCCGCCAAATTTGCGAATCGGCACGATCAAGCTGACCGTCAGCGAAATCAAGCCCAAGGCGGTGGTGATCGCGGACAACCAGCAGGGTGTCCAGCCGTAACGCACAGCGCGGGCCGGGGCGCCTTCGAGTCCGCCCTGAGCGACCGCGTCGCGATAGTAGTTCATCAGATGGACGCCCGCCGAAACCGCCAGCACGAATGTCAGCGAAGGAACCATCAACAGGACACTGTCCATCTTCGTGCCGCTGAAATAAATGATCGCCAGGCTGAATTGCTGGCAAAAGACGGCCGCCGCAAAGATCATCAAGGCGGTGGCAAAACTGCGAAAACCGAACCACATCAGTAACAGACAGATCAACATCGAAAGCCGCGAAAGGATCCACAGCGACTTCTTGCTGGCGTTGTCAATCGCCACGCTTTGCATGCTGGGGCCGGCCACGTAGACCGCGTCGGCCGGTAAGTCGCAGATCTTCGCCGCACACCGATACACATGCTCAACCGCTGCATGCCGCTCCGCCGCCCCCTCCTCCGATATCCGAGCAACCAGGCAGCTGGTCAAACGATCGGGACCAATCAGCCACCCCTCCAGACGTAAAAGGGCCTGCTGGCGTTTTAGATCCAAGGGCGGTTGGACCATCGCCTCCAGAATCTCACTGCCGGTCAATACCTGGCGAAAGAACTTCACACGCCGGCCGTCACGATCCACCGGCTTGTCTAACTCGGCAGCCAGCTGCGGCAAACGGGGGTCGTCCAGCGTGCAGTCGTCCCAGCTGACCATCAACAGTTCGTCGCGGCCAAATCGTTCGGCAAACCAAAGCAGCCGCTGTGTCTCCTCGAACTCTTCAGGCAGCCAGTCCTCGATGCGATTCGTCGTGCTTTGGAAAGCTTGTCGAGCACCGTAGATGGCAACCGGTAAGGCCGCCAAGAAGACGGCCAGGACAAGCAGGCGTTTGCGTGGATAAAACGAATGCATACAAAAATTGGTGCCAGGGTTCGCGCAAGCACCTGCCTGTCCAGTGGATGCCCCCCGGAAGGTCCGGGGGATGTTCCGCCGAGCCAAGGGAAGTCCGTACCCGCATCCGAGGTAGACAAGGTCGCCCCGCGGGATCTCGCCAACGATGCAGAAGGGCCCTTATAAGCTTTTTCGTGTGCGAAAAGGGCAGAAGTTTGAGAAATCAGCGATTTTGGAGAAACCAGGCGACAAACTCGGCCACACCTTGCTCAATCGGAACCTGCGGCCGGTATGCCAGCAGCGTCTCGGCCTTGGTCAGGTCGGCAAAGGTGATCGGCATCTCGCCCGGTTTCTCCGGCTCGCGCCGGATCTTCGCCCGGCGGCCGATCGCCTCCTCCAGTAGCCCGATCAGCCGCCGGATTTCGATCGGTTCGCTGTGTCCCAGATTAATACACTGGCCGACCACGTTATCGGCAGACCGCGCGGCCAAGAGGCCGTCGCAGATATCGCGAACGTGGGTGAAGTCGCGGCGGATGGAGCCATCGCCGAAGAGGGGTAGGGGTCGGTCTTCGCAAATGGCCTGGGTAAAAATGGACATCGCCAAATCGGGTCGCAAGCGGGGCCCGTACACGCTGAACGGTCGCAGGACGACCACGGGTACTTTGTGCAGGCCGAAGTAGACCAATCCCAGCAATTCGGCAGCCCGTTTGGTAGCTCCGTAGGGGGACAAGGGCATGCCCAGCGGTGCGTCTTCGACAAACGGGATGCCGGCGCCGGCACCGTAAACGGTGGAACTACTGATCAGTTGAAATCGGTTGACAGGATGCTGTCGAGCGGCTTCTAGCAGGCACAGCGTCCCTTCCACGTTGGCCTGCTGGTACAAATGGGGCTGCTCGACGCTGGGGCGCACCCCCGCGTACGCGCCCAGGTGGATAACTTCCGTGACGTCTTCGTCGTCAAACAGCTGTCGCATGCGGTCCTGTTGGCAAAACGACCCTTCCACAATTTTCACTTGCCGGCGGTCGCCAAAGCCAGCCACGTTCCGGCGTTTGATAGCCGGGTCGTAGTAGTCGTTGAAGTTATCGAGGCAGACAATGGCTTCGCTGGTCCGTTCCAGCAAACGCTCGATCATGTGACTCCCAATAAACCCGGCTCCGCCGGTGACAAGGATGGCCATACCACGGACTCCGAAATAGCTGCGAATCCCGTTTGAGAAAAAAAGACGTTCCGCAGTTTCTAGTATAGTTGGGCGGGCCGACTATTTGGCTTGGCCGAGCAGCAGGTCATGGATCGCGCCGATCAAGGGGGCGGCGTCGGCGTCCAGCGGCAACTCCTGGGTCTGGCCGCTGGCCAAATCCTTCAGCTGACAAGTGCCCGCCGTGAATTCCTTGCTGCCCACAATCACGGCCAGGCGATGGCCCCGGCGGTCGGCATACTTCAGCTGCTGGCCCAGCTTTTTCGGCTCGGCAAACAGCTCCACGCCGATCCCCCCCATGCGAAGCCGCGCGGCCAGCTTCAGGTACTCGTGCAGGCGGTCGGCATCAAAGAAGGGAATAAATACAGGTGCCGGCGTGGCGATGGGGCGAAGCATTCCCAGTTCCTGCATGGCGGCCAGCAAACGATCCAGGCCCAGTGAGGCCCCCACGCCCGGCAGTTGCTGCGACGTGTAGAGTTCTGCCAGATTGTCGTAACGGCCCCCCGAACAGACACTGCCGATTTCCGGCAGCCGGCCCAGGAACGTCTCGAAGACCATCCCGGTGTAATAGTCCAGTCCGCGGGCAATGGCGACATCCAGCTGGATATGCGCCGCATCGACGCCGGCGGCGGTGGTGGCGGCCAGCAACTCCCGCAGTTCCGCCACGCCCCGTTCCCCCGTCTCGTTACCCCTTACCAGGTCGGTCACCTCCGCCAGGACGCTTTCCGCATGGCCAGACGCCTCGGTCAACCGCAATAGGTCGGCGACCTGAGCTGCCGAGGCCCCGCCGCTGGCCTGCAATTGCTGAGCCACCTGATCGTGACCCAACTTGGGCAGCTTATCGATCGCCCGCAGCACCTCAGTCGCCTGCTGAGTCAATTCCAACCGCTCCAATAACCCGGCGAGCACCCGACGGTTATTGACACGAATCTCAAAGTCATCAAAGCCGATGGCCCGCATCAGGTCGTGGATGACCAGGGCCGTTTCGATGTCTGCCGCCAGCGATTGGGTGCCGATCGTGTCGAAGTCGCATTGCACGAACTCACGATAACGCCCGCGCTGGGTATTTTCCCCCCGCCAGACGGTGGCGATCTGATAACGTTTCAAGGGGGTGCCGAGTTGCTGGATGTGTTGAGCGGCGAAGCGGGCCAGGGGGACGGTCAGATCGAAACGCATGCCGACCCGACGACCCCCATGGTCCTCAAAACGGTACATCTGCTTGTCCGTTTCAGCGCCCCCTTTACCCAAGAGGATTTCTTCGTATTCCAGCGCGGGCGTATCCATGGGGGCAAAGCCATAGGATCGGTAGACATCCCGCGTGACATCCATGATCCGCTCGCGAACCAGCATCGTGTCCGGCAGAAAATCGCGAAAACCGCGAAGCGTGCGGGGCGGGATCAGCGACATGGTCACAGCGGGGGTAGAAGGGCGAAAGCAGGGGGACGCAATGTCAGCGCGCTTGGGGCCCTGGCCGCCGGATGGGGCGGGCTTGATCTGGGCCTGCGGCTCGCGAACAGTACGAATCGGAGCATGGGTGTGCCAAAGTGGATCGGGTCGCCTAACCCGCATTTCTCGCCAGATATCCGCTGTGCAACGGCCAAGTCTTGGGCAGCCCGCGTTGGATCTCGCCAGCGAAGGCGGAACGCAGGATCCATACCCTGAAAGTCCAATCGCGTCGTCTTCCCCGCCAGGCAAAGACTTACCGTTGTTGGCTGCGAAGTTTGTGAGAAATCCGGGCTAAGTGGCCCTCCTGTTTGTCTAGGCGTCCAGTTCTGATGGTGGCATCTACCGGCAGGCGGTACGGCGATCAAGCTGCGACTGCTCCAGAACCTCCTTCCTCTCGACCGTGGACAACGGACTGACAAAAGATGCCGGTCTTCTGCTTGCGGTTTTCCCCCTGCACTGCAAATCATCAAAGCCTGCGCCAGGTCCGCGCATTTTTTGAACACGCAACAACCGAGCGAGCACAGCATGCTCATCGCCTCGATTGCCTTCATTTCTTCCCTTTTTCCTGTTCACCACGAAGTGGAAAAAACGCAACCTGACTCTTCACTTCAAAAATCAACAATCAACAATCTTCAATCGATCGTCAGAGTCCGTCAGGCAAGGCAAGGTCAGCGGTCCGCTTAAGACAACCGACTTCCAAGGCCGCGCCGCGGTCTTCCCCTGTTCCCCGACGGTGGGTCACTTACCCGATCACCGGCAGCAGCGGTGGTCGGGGGCTGCGGAGGCTGGCCCCCTTCTTGGGCGGCGTGACGGCTTCGGCGTATTCGGCCATTTGCTCCGGCGTCTCCCAGTAACGATCGTAGGTCCACTGGTCCTCGTATTCGCAATCGTCGGTCGTATACTCGCGGCAGATCCTGGGGCGGGTTTCGTAAATTCCGCAACGGTTATCGGGCAGCAGGTGGTCACAACAGTTGTGAACCATCAGGTACCAGTCATCATCCTCGCAGAAAATAGTCGTTTCGCCGTGCAGCATGTACCAGCGGATGTACTCGAAATCTTTGTATTCATCAGGCGTTTCGATCGGCAACGCAAAGTAGCGGCAGCATTTTCCGGTGCAGTATTCGCACAAGACTTCGCCCGGTTTTAGCTGATCGCGAGCCGGTTTGACGTTGATTTCTGCCGTGGCCATGAAATAACATCTCCTGCAGATTTTCAAGGAGCCGGCCGGCTGCCGGCAGTCGCGAAACAAGCATGACAGATTAACACAGCGGTCGCGAATTGGCTAGCGTCATTTGTCGACCGCGACCTTCCCAATCGAACTTCACCACCGCCGCAAGGACCCCCGAATATGGCCACCGTGCAATACGTGATTACCGCCGTGGGACCCGATCATCGCGGACTGGCCGACCCGATCATTCACTACGTGACCGGGGCGGGCGCGAACATTGCCGAAATTCAGATGTACGACCGCGATGAGGCCAGTCAGTTCGCCATGTTGTTGCGGATCGAATTCGATACTGCGGCCGAGGAGACGCTGAACCCAGCCATGGCGGAAATCGGCCGGTTGAAAGGACTTTCGATTCGCGTCTGGTCGACGCCCCAACCCCCGCGGCGGCCCAGACTGGCCGTCTGCACCACCTACCGGCCCGAACCGGCGCTGGCCCTGTTGCGGGCGATCCGCGACAAACAGATCGACGCCGACGTGGTGGTCATGATGGGGAACCGGCCCCATTGCCGGTCGGTCGCCGAGCAGTTTCAGGTGCCTTGGGAACTGATTGGCGACCCGCGCGGGGTGGCCGACGACCAGCGGATGATCCGGCTCTGCGACCAGCACGAAGTGGACTACCTGATCCTGGCCCGCTACATGCGGATTTTGCCCCCGGAGAGCTGCTGGAAATACGCCGGTGGCCGGATCCTCAATTTGCATCACGGCCTGCTGCCCAGTTTTCCCGGCATGCGGCCGTACCATGCCGCTTTCGCCAGCCACATGCTGACCTACGGTGCCACCTGCCACTTCATCGTGCCGGAATTGGACGCCGGCAATCAGATCATCTACCAGTCGACCTTCACGGTGCCGCCAGGCTTAAAGCTGGATGAAATTATCCGTCGCGGGGAACAGGACAACGAGCCGCATTGCCTGGTGGAGGGTGTGCGGCGGGTTATCAGCGGCGAGGTGCAGTTGCACTTTCACCGGGTCGTGGCAAAGATCGCCCAGCAACAGCGGTAGCCCGGTCGGCGATCAGCCCGCATCGGGTCCGGTGGTCGCACGGGGAACGATTTCGTCGGCGTCGGCCTTCTTTTCCCAGCGCTCGACCGATTGCTTTCGCTGCAGACGGTTGTCTTCCGGCCGGTAGTTCATCCCCAGCCCGGTGATCTCCCGCAAATTTCCGAAGCTCAACACCCGAAAATCCAGCTTGTCATCGTCCAGGTATTCCACCAGCTTGCGGGCCTGGCCGCCCGCGATGAGGTCTTCGCGACTGTAGCCCCACAGCATGCGATACAGTTCCGCCGCGGATTCACCGCGGGCCTTTTCCAACGCGTTGCGGACCTGAGCGGCGATCGCCGGACCCCGCGCGACAGCCGCCGTCAGCTCGGGAACGAAAACCGTGTACCAGCGATTGTACAACTCTTTCTCGCGGAGCGCCTTGACCAGCGGTTCGAAATAAGCGACGTGCGCGCAACCGCGCAAGGCCAGCCGACGAATTTCCCATCTCCGGTGTTCCGCCAGCTCAGCAAGGCTCAGCATGATACTCCGGTCAGGCGTCAGTCGCTGTTCGATTTCGGGCATCCCGCGTTTGTCCAGCGAGCTGAGCTGCGACTGGTACAGCCAGGCGGGCTGCACGTCGGCAGCTGAGCGCTCGAAGGGATGAGCGGCCAGCGTGATCCTGGCAGGCGCTGGATGGGACTGCCGGGCATCGGGCGTCTCCCAGATCACCTGACCCTTCACCACGTACAATTCGACCCCTTGAGTGGGCGGAGTGTTTTCCGGATCCTGCCCCGCGACCAGGTAGGGACGCACTTCAATTCCCGCCGCGGAATCGGGGTCACTGAAGATCAGCGTGCCGGGCTGCAGGGAACCGATGCGGAGTTTGAGCCGGGTGTTGGGGTTCGCCAGCGAGCGGATAATGACTCGACCGTAATGGATCGCAATCTCGGGCACGCGCTGGTTGTCGACACCGATCAACTCGATCGACGAGCCCCCTTCCAGTTCCATGGTTGTCGAGGTGGCACTGATCATCGGCCGGAAGGCAGGCAAGGAGATCAAACGGTCGCCGACGCTCAGCGGCGATTGGGTCGGCAGCCGAGTCAACTCCTCCATGGCCGCGTCGGTCCGCAACAAGATCTGGTCGGGAGACAGCAGGCGGCCCACGATGGCCGGTCCACCAGCATCCTCTTTCGGCGGCTCGGCGGCGGGCGTTGCCCCGGCGTCCGCTTCCTCAGGATTGTCTGCGGCGGTGGCCGCAGGTTCGCCCGTCTCCTCCGCCTGGGCCAACTCGTCCCCCGCAGGTTGCTCGACCCCAGAAGGCCCCCCCGCCTCCGGCACGCTCTGCTCGCCAGCCGCCTCCGGGGGTTGTTCGTCCGCCACCGGACCCGGCTCTGTCCCGCCACCAGCCGGTACCTCCGGCATGGGCGAGGGCGACGCGGGAGCGGATGGCTCAGCGGCCGGGGTTGGCTCGTCGGCCGGAAGATCATCAGCCGCCGGTACCTCGTCAGCCGCCGGCACCTCGTCGGCCGCCGGCACCTCGTCTCAGCCGCCGGCACCTCGTCGGCCGCCGGTACCTCGTCAGACGCCGGTACCTCGTCAGCCGCAGGTAGCTTGTCAGCCGCAGGTAGCTCGTCGGCCGGCGGCTCGGCCGCAGTTTCCTCTCCGACCGGTTCGTCAGCCGCAGGTGGAATGCTGGCCGGTGGCGAAACTTCGGGTTGTGTCGAGTTGACGTCCTCTGCCGCCTGGTCGGACGCGTCTGCCACCAGCCCGGCAGCGGGACCTCTCTTGGGATTTTGGCGGCGGGCTGACGAACCACGGTCTGTCCCCCAACGATCATAGGCGATAAACAGCAGTCCCGTTAAAAGAGCGGTGACCACGGACGTCACCACGACCGCGGTCCAGAAGCGAGCGTCGAAGGGCACCCTTTCCTGGTCGCGCCTGTCGGGCAGCACCGGCATCGGCCCAGCGGCCTCCCTGCTGGCCGGCTCAACCGGTTGCGGCCGTATCTCCGTCTCCTCGGCCGGCGAAGCCGGCGACTCAGACGATTCGTGAGCCAACTCCGCCGAATCGGCCGACGGGCCCTGGAGCTCTTCGTGAAGCCGCATCACCGTGCCTTCGTTCAATCGATACATCCGTTCGCGCATGTCGGCACTGACCTTGGCGGGTTGTCCCAGCACCATCGTCAACACGTTGTGGCAGTCTGTCACCTCGCCCAAGTGAATATCCGACTCCAAGCAGATCCGTTCCAACTCCTGGATTTGCTCAGGCGCCATCGTATTGTCCAGGTACTCGGCGACCGAGCTGGCGTCACGAGCGAGGCCGCGGCCGGTGACAGGAGGCGCACCCAGATCGCGGCGCACCGAAACCTGCCGCACCCGTTCGATCAGTTTCTTGGCAAATTCGCTCTCGCGGATCTTCTCTTCCAGATTCGAGCGGTCGTTGGGTTCCAGGATGTTGTCCAGGTACGCCAGGAGAGTTCGGAGGGTCAGTCGCATGGGGGTGGCTCCGCGAAAACCTTCAAAACAAGAATCGATGACCCGTTGCCCGGGTCTCTAGTATTAATAGTGGGCCGGGGCGCGGAAATCCGTGCAAATTTTTTGACCAAAGGTCGCAACCGTCGAGCCTGCTTCAGGTTGCGGTCAGCGTTTGGACGGGAAGGCCACCAGCGCGGTCAGCGATGCCAGCAGCTGGAAGAGGGCGAAGATGCCGGGATGGATGGCGGACAACCAAGGGGGACTCGCCGCCGGCCGAACCCAGTCCGCGTCGAGCGGCCCGGCCAGCAGGGGGCCGGCCGTGATCAGCAGCAGCAGGGTGGCGGTGAGATAGAAAAGGTAACGCAGCGCGGCCATCGGGCTTGTCCAAATCACGGTCCACAAAAAAATTCCAGACGGGATTTCACCCCCATCCCGTTGCAGCGCCTGCCGTCGCTGGGCACTCGATTTTCCCAAGGGATCCCCGACCTAGGGCCGGCGCCCCAGGCTTTTTCCCCTCACCGCATCGCGGTTGGCGACCAGACCGGTCATCCATCAAACGGAATTGGACCTGGGCGCGGATTTCTCAAAAACTTCGTAGCCAGCGACGGTTGGTGAGCAATCCGGTTGAGGGCGCTGCGGTGCAACTGGCGGACCGTGCGGTGCGGGTGCCCAGGGGCCGGGTACGGCAAGTCCTGTCGAGATCCCGACTTGTCGCCGCCCACCTGGAGTCCTGCGGGGGCCGGGCGTGTGGTGGCCAGTCAACACGCGGCCAGCTGGTGTGTCGTTTTTCACCAACCGGGCTGGGGCCGGATAAGCTGTGCGATACGCCAGGTCGGCCAAAGTGGTGAGCGGCATATTTTCGCTCAACCGACAGGTCGATACGTCCGCTTGCGGACCGCAAAAATCGCTAGAGGTTGAGAGTACTCAACTTGCGTTGAAAGTTGCGGAAAAAAATTTTCTTTGCCACAGGGCAGCGGGTAGAATAAAAAGGGGAAAGGGAGGCCGCCAAGTGTGCCTCGCGCGGCGATATCCTTTATCCTTTTCCAGGCCACGACAGAGAGTGCTTTCCGATGAGTGATCCGCGGCAGCGACAACAGCGACTGCTTCGCCAGGCCGAAGGGTACCTCGAGTTAGGTATGTACGAACATGCGCTGGCATCGGTCAAGCAATTGGAGGGGGGTGACCAGCTGGATGGCCACGCTTATTACCTCAAAGGCGAAGCGCTCCGCTGGCTGACCCGATATCGTGAGTCGCTGGTGGAACTGCATCGGGCCGCGGAACTGGTACCAGAAGCGGTTCATGTCTGGCTGGCGATGGGGTGGTGTTACAAGCGTGCCGGCCGTTTGGATTTGGCTATCGAATCGCTGGAGGAGGCGCTGGCTTACGAACCGGGCGAGGCGCTGCTGCATTACAATCTGGCCTGTTACTGGAGTTTGCATGGTGAAAAGAACCGGGCGCTCGAGTATCTTGGCACGGCCCTGGACATGGATACCGATTATCTTGAACTGATCAACGACGAACCGGACTTCGACCCGCTGCGCAATGACCCCGACTTTTTAGCATTGACTCGCGTCATCGCGTGAAACGGCGTGGGGAAACTCAACGGCCAGTCTCAGGCCGGCGATCTGGGTTGGGAGGGTTGCTTGGAGAGCGGATATTGAATCAGCCGACCCCCACACGGTATAACGGCCTCTCACGGCGGCTGGAAATTCCTCCGGCAACCGTTCCCTTTCCAACCGACAGGTAACTCACATTGGCTGAAAACGCATCAGAAGTCCCCTCAGTCCGCCAGGTGGATTTGCGAGACCCGTTGCTGGCTGCATGCTTGGCCTTGTTATGGCCAGGTGCTGGCCATCTCTATCAGCGCCGCCGGGCAAAAGGCATCCTGTTCATGGTCTGCATCGTGGGCACCTTCCTGTTCGGCTGGGACCTGGGTGGGCAAAAGGTGGTCTACGCGTCCTGGCGATCTGGCGACCGCCGCTGGCCGTACCTGTGCCAGTTCTGGGTTGGCATACCCGCCTGGCCGGCCCTGGTTCAGACCGCATTTGACCAACCGCTGGGAGACGGCTTCATGCGTCCGCCCTCGCTGGCACGCACGGGCAACGACGCCCCCCACGAACTGGACATGTGGCATCAGCAGTATCACAGCCGCTTTGAAATGGGAACGGTCTTTACGATGATCGCCGGATTGTTGAACATCCTGGTGATCTTCGACGCCGCGGCGGGTCCGGTTGGCAGCAGTCCTCTCTCGTCCCCGCCGCAGCCCTCGGGGAAAAAACGGAAAGGATCGCGGGGCGACACGACCGACGAGGACGCAGTGCCCGAACCGCGCGGCCCGGGCCAGGCGGTGGGCGAGGATGCCAAAACATGAACGACTGGCTGGTATTCGCCGAAGTCTATCGGCTGTGGTATTCGCTGCCGTTGATCGTGACGGTCAGCCTGGTTTACGCCGCCACGCGGCACGAGGACTTGGGGCCGATTCTAAAACACGCCACCCGCACGATTGTCTGGATCTTGGCTTTCATGGTGATCGTTTTTGTCATCCTTTATGTCCTTTCCGAGCGGCTCTGAACGTCCGGCGGTAAGGGCCAGGTATTCGGCGGATGAATATTGTGATCCTCGGTTCCGGCACGGTGGGCACGTCGATTGCCGACCTTCTTTGTCATCATCGCCATGACGTGACCGTGGTGGACGACGAACCGGCACGTGTGCGGCAGGTCAACGACCGGCTGGACGTGCGGGCCATCAACGGTTCGGCGGCCCAGTCAAGCGTCCTGTTTCAGGCCGGCGTCTCGGGTGCGGATCTGTGCCTGGCGGTAACGGGTAACGACGAAGTCAACTTGATCGCGGCCAGCATGGCCAAGGCGATGGGCGCGGCCCGCACGGTGGCGCGGGTCTATGCGCCGGTTTATTATGATTTGAGCACCTTTGATTACCAGCGGCATTTCAAGATTGACCGGCTGTTGAGCCTCGAGCATCTTTCGGCCATGGAACTGGCCCACGGCATCCGCCATCCAGGCAGTGTCGTCATGGAACATTTCGCGCGGGGAGAGCTGGAAGTCGAGGAATTCGACATCACGGAAAAGACAGCCGCCGTCGGCAAACCGATCAAAAAACTCGGTCTGCCATCCCGGATACGGATCGCCTCGATCGAACGGGAGGGCAGGATGTCGCTGGCCATGGCGGACGATTCGTTGGTCGTCGGAGATCGGGTGACCCTGATCGGCGCCGGTGATGAAATCGACAGTGTCAAGGATCTCTTTCAGCGCGAAGCCCCTCCCAAATTGGGTGTGGTGGTCGCCGGCGGCGGCGAAACGGGCTACCACCTGGCCCAGGCCCTGGAAACCGGGCGGTTCGGCGTGGTCCTCATGGAACGGGAACGGGACCGGTGCGAGTTCCTCGCCGAAAACCTGCAGCAAACCACGGTCGTCCACAGCGACGCCACGCGCCGCGCCAACTTGGAGGAAGAACGGGTCGGCACGGCCGATGTGTTTGTGGCCTGCACGCGGGACGACGAAGACAACATCATGTCCTGCGTCACCGCTCGTGAGATCGGCGCAAAAAACATCATGGCGATCATCAAACGGCCCGACTATGCCGAAGTGGTTGGCAAACTGGGAATCGATCAGGCGGTCAGCCCACGTGAGGTGGTGGCGCGGCAAGTGTTGAGCCTCTTGTACCGCGGCCCTTTGGTCTCGAGGACCCGCCTGGGAACCGGGACGCTGAGTGTGTTGGAGTTGGCCGTGCGGGAAAACGCGCCTTGCACCCAGCACGTGTTGGCGAACTTGAAACTTCCCGCCCAGTGCCTGATCGCCGTGGTTGTGCATTCGGAATACGTACGTGTGCCCGGCGCAGACGACCGTTTGCAGCCAGGGGACACGGTGGTCGCCCTGGTCGACGATTCCGTCGTGGAAGATACCTTAAAGATTTTCAATACCAACGGCAGTTGAAGGAGAGGGTGGATTCGATCTCCCCGAGGTATCAAGCCGTTGGCTGCAGCCTCGCTGAACGCCGCCCTGGCGCCCCGCTGGGGATTCCTCGAAGAGGGGCCTGCGGCACAAGCCGACGCCAGACACGTTGTTCGTCCGCCGCGTTATTGGTAAGCAGACGGCCCAAGGCAGCCACATGAATTACCGCCTGGTCGCGAAAATGTTGAGCCGCATCACGTTCTTGATCGCGGTTACCATGGTCTTCAGTTTGCCATGGGCCTTTCCCGCTCTGTCCGGCTCCAGCAGCTCGGACTTCGAACGGCGCGGGTTGCTGGCCCTCTTCAGCTCGATAGGCGTTTCCTGCCTGGTCGGTGCTCTCCTCTGGATGCAGGGCCGCGACGCCAAGGGCCAGATGTTTCGCAAGGAGGTGATGGCAATCGTGGGGCTCAGCTGGGTCCTGGCCACGTTCCTGGGAGCCTTGCCGTTTGCCATCAGCGGCACGTCGCTGAAGAAGGAATTGCCGGGATCGGCGTACACGCCCGCGATGGGCGATCCGACCAGCGAGGCAGCGGACTCCCAGCAGAAAATGTATCGCAAACGGCCCATGACGCCGGCGGACTGCTTGTTCGAGGCCCAGTCCGGTTTCAGCACCACCGGCGCCACGGTGTTGAACGAACTGGAAGACCCGGCTTATGTGCCCCGCTGTATTCTCTTTTGGCGCAGCAGCACGCATTTTCTGGGCGGCCTGGGAATTATCGTGTTGTTCGTCGCCGTGCTGGGCCAGGGATCGGCCGGCAAACAGCTGATGCGGTCCGAAATGCCGGGTCCCAGCAAGGAGGGTTCGCAGGCCCGCATGCAACATACCGCCTGGGTCTTTACCGCCATCTATTGCGGGCTCAACGTGCTCCTCACCCTGCTGCTCAAACTGCTGGGGCTCTCCTGGTTTGATTCGCTGTGCCACGCCTTCGGCACGTTGGCCACGGGCGGTTTCAGCACCTACAACAACAGCATCGGTGCTTTCGCCAGCCTGCCGCACGTGGGACCCACAAATGCCGCCTGGGCGGAATTCTTTATCATCCTGTTCATGATCATGGCCGGTACGAACTTCACCCTCCTGTATTTCCTCCTCTTGCGGAAACCGGGCAAATTGCTGGAAGACGTCGAATGGCGGAGCTACATGTGGATCATCGGCGGGGTGACGGCGCTGGTCGTCCTGTTCGGTTACTTTCATGGCGACGAATACTTCTATTTCCAGGGAGATCCGCTGCGGAGCCTGTTGTCGGGATTGCGACAGGGCATGTTTCAGGTCGTGTCGATCCTCACGACCACTGGCTACGGCAGCGCAGCAGATTTCGACCAGTGGAACAGTTTTGGGCGGGGCGTGCTGTTCCTGCTGATGTTCGTAGGCGGATGTGCGGGCAGCACGGGCGGCGGCCTGAAGGTCATCCGCCATATCCTGTTTCTCAAGATCCTGGGACTCGAACTGGAAAAATCATATCACCCCTCCGTGGTCAGGCCGCTCAGATTGGGCGGTCAGCCAGTCGAGGAACAGGACTTGCGCAAGAACATCCTCTTGTACTTCGGACTGATCCTGGTGATTTTTGTATTCAGCTGGATGTTCCTGGTCACCGTGGAACCCGATTCAACCTGGGTCCGCGGGGGGACCGGGCCGGCGAGTGTGGAACACAAGCTGATTGACAGCGCCTCCGGAATTGCTGCCACGCTGAACAACATCGGTCCCGGTTTGGGCACGGTGGGTGCCAAGCAGAATTACGCGCACTTCCAGTGGTATTCCAAGATTCTCTTCACCTTTCTGATGATGGTCGGCCGGCTGGAAGTCTTTCCGATCCTGGTCCTGGTCCTGCCCGGCTTCTGGCGGGCGCGCTGAACGCGCGGCCTGGCCAGGGACACGCTGGCCAGGTTGCCCCGCGGCAAAACCAAGCTGCTCGGGCCGCGAAAAACTAACCGCCAGGGCCCTTGCCCGGCCGCAAGTGGGCCCCGGCCGACCATCCGATCTATCCCCCTGCGGAAAAAACGGCCGCGCCAGCGGGCCTGTTCTTTTGACGCAGCAACACCCCGCTCGAACCCATGCAGCCAAAACCGCTCGACGGCACCCCCCAAGGGACGCCCCGGCCGATTTGCCATCCCAGTCGCCGGCCGGCCCGGTCCGCCTCCCGATCCCCCGCCTCCGGAACAAGCGTCACGGTCCTTACAGGTATCTGCCAACAGGTCAAAGATGCTCGGCCGCAGCTCTGGCTGCACCGGTATTGTGTTCTTTGCGGCTGTAGAACGCGGTCTGCCCGCCAGCCGACAACCTAGAGTTTCAGGAAAACCGGAACGTTTTCAGCAAACGCAGATTCAGCCGGCCTGATCCTGAATGATTGTCGGGCAAATATGTCCTCCCTGGACGCGCCATCTTCTTGCGAGTCTATCCGTCGTCCTCTGGCTTACCGTTTTGGCTGCGCATGCCGTCGTCCAGCAGGATATTCGCACCAACGGTACGAACTTGTTCGTCGATGGTGGTTCGGCAACCACGGGTGTCAACTTTCCGGCCGGCACGGTCGGTAGTCAAGTTCTGGAGATCCAGGCTTCGGTCCGCTTCATGAAGGCGGATGGCGAGGCGTACGGCGTCAATAATGGCGGCACGCCTTACTACGATCAGATTAACCTGCAAGTCGTCAGTCCGCTGGGCACCGTGCAAAACCTGATCGCCCCCGGTGACTTCCAGGACGGTTCGAACACAGGCGGATTCGGACTAAGCGAAATTCACTTTCGCGCCGGCTCCGGTTTTTCCCTCACCAATGTTGATCCCAACACTCCCCAAGCGGGCAGCTTCCGGCCCACTGGCAACCTGCGCAATTTTGAAAACGAAACGCCCGCCGGCAGTTGGACATTGAATCTGGGCGACAGCGTTGCAGAGGACGGGTTGAGCGTCGATCGCTGGCGCTTGCGGATCTGGTCGGGTGATCCCCAAGCCACCGTCAGCAGCTCGTCCTCCTTTGGCAACGTGCTGGTCGGGTCCAGCGCCGACCTGACGACCAGCGTTTCGAACACCGGCGACACACGGGCGATCTTTAACGACGGGACGGTGGTCAGTACGACGTTAAGCGGCACGTTTGAAGATCCGCTGGGAGGCGATTTCTCGCTGGTGGGCGGGAATGCCTTCAGTGGCCTGACGGTCGGCGGGACCAGCGCGGATCGGGATTACCGCTTTCGCCCTACCAGCCGCGGGTCGCAGTCGACCACGGCCCAAATTGTCAGCGACGGTGGCAACCAGTCCTTGACGCTCAACGGTCAAGGCGTCGCCCCGCAGGCACTCGTCGATACGACCGCTGCCAACGCGGGACCGGTGCGCCTCGGCGACACGGGCACCGCCACGGTGGGCCTGACCAACGTGGGCGACGGCAATCTGTCCGGCTTGGGCTCGGTCAGCAACCTGAACGGCAGTTTCACCGCCGCCAGCGGTCTGTTCACGTCCAGCAACCAGGTCCTCAGCCTGCCCGACGGCGGCCTGATCCTCCAGGCTTACGACTACGCGCCCACTTCGCGCGGGTTCGACACCCAAGACATCATTATCAACTTGACCAACGGCAGTACCGATGGGACGAATGCTGCCCAGCAGCTGTTGGTTGCCTTAAGCGGCCAGGGAGTCGGACCAGAGTTTACCAGTGCGGGTGACGTGAGCGGCGTGTTGGACTTTGGCAGCGTGACTCTGAGTCGCACCGCATCGCTGACCCTGGACCTTTCCAATCAGACCCCCGATGGCGATTTGGGAGCACTCACCACCCTGTCGCTGCTCAACGCGCAGATCATCGGCAGCGATGCGGGGGCTTTCTCGCTGCTCGGCTTTTCCCCCACACTGCTCACCGACGGGCAGTCGATCAGCCTCAATGTCGAATTCACGCCTACCCTGGAGGGAATCCGCAGTGCCACGCTGTCGTTCGTGACCGATCAGAACGCCCCCTTTGGACTGGGCGGGCAGACCTTCAGCTTTTCTTTGACCGGTACGGGCATTTTGACCGAGCTCCCGTTCGTTCCAGAACCTTCCAGCTTGGCCCTGGGCCTTTCGGTGCTCTTTTTCTGGCTGGCCGGCGAGATGTTTTGGCGGCGGCGGCGGCGGTGCTGAGCCGCGTGGTGCGGGTGGCTTGCTATCCGGTATCGTGGGGGCGGCTTATACTGAGAGCGGCAGCGGATCGGCCGATTGTCGAGCTTGCCTCGCGGCCCGCCGCATCCACCAATGCCTGTGTCCATGCTGTCCGCCCGCGGCGGTGCAGAATTGCCAACCCGCGGGGCGACCTGCCGCCCTCAGGTCAAGTCGACCCACGTTGCGATGCTGATCAAGACTCATCTTTTAACCAAATCGTACGGCGAGCTGACGGCGTTGAGCGACTGTACGTTTGAGATTCCCCCTGGCCAGGTATGCGGGCTGCTGGGTCCCAACGGTTCGGGCAAGACGACGTTACTGCGGCTGCTGATGGGGTTCCTGCGGCCCACGGCCGGGACGGCGGTGATCGACGGGATGGATTGTTATCGGGACCGGGTGCGGGTGCACCGCGAGGTGGGCTATTTGCCTGGCGAGCCCCGTTTGTTTCGCGACATGCGGGGGCGTGATGTCTTGCGGTTTTTTAGCGAAGTGCATCCCTGCGGCAACCTGGACCACAGCGAGGAAATCGCGGCGCGATTGGGCATGGACCTGGCTCGACAAGTCGCCCGCTGCTCGACCGGCATGCGCCAAAAACTGGCCGTGGCGGTGATGATGTCGCTGGATGTGCCGTTGTTGATTTTGGACGAGCCGACCGCCAACCTGGACCCCTCGGTGCGCGGGGAAGTGATCGGACTGATCCGCGAGGCACGGGAGGCGGGACGCACGGTGATTTTCTCGTCGCACGTCCTGTCGGAAGTCGAACAGGTTTGCCAGCGGGTACTGATGCTGCGGTCCGGGAGGTTGGTGCATGACCAGCAGATGGACCAGCTGCGCCGTCGGCACCGCATCCACGCTCGACTGGCAGGCGATTTGCCGGCCGTACCGCCCACGTTGGAGGGGCGACTCACAATCGTTTCCCGGCAGGACCACGAAGTGGTGTGGGAAACATCGGACGAAATAACACCCCTCTTGGACTGGCTGGCCCGTGTGCCACTGGCCGAAGTTCGTATCGAGCAGGTGGGACTGCAGACCATTTACGACGCTTATCACGCGCAGGACTCGCCGCGCACAACGCCATGATCTGGCCGATCTGGAAAAAATCTTTTCGCGATGCGTTTTGGTTGTTAAGCGGCTGTACGCTGGTCATGTTCGGCTTCTTCTGGCTGTTCGTCTATATGACCAGCCTGGTTCCCTCCTCCGCCTTTCTGGAATTCGTTTCCCAGTTGCCGGATGAAACACACGGCCTGTTCGGCATTTCAGTCCGCCAGGCGGCCGATTGGCCGGGCAGGTTGTCGCTGTCGTTTGTGGATCCGACCGTCGTGCTGGTCAGCGCGATCTGGGCCATCGCGCGTGGCTCGGATGCGGTCAGCGGACCGCTGGATCGAGGCACCCTCGAAATGCTATTGGCTCAACCCGTCTCGCGACTGCACCTCCTGGTGGCCCATAACGTGGTGACCATTGTGGGAGCGATCCTGATGTCGGTCGCCGCCTGGATGGGCCTGGCGGCGGGAATCGCGACGGTCCACGTCGAACAGACATCTTTATTCTGGTTCACCAAGGTGGTTCCGTTGTCCGATCTGGTGCGACCGGGCGATTATAGCCTGTCCGCCGTCAACCTCTTTGCACTCACCGTATTTTCCGCCGCCCTCACCACACTGGTCTCTGCCGGCGGACGGTATCGCCGTTTGACGATCGGCATCATCGGTGGCTTCTATGTGGTCCAGGTTATCCTCAAGGTCGCCGGCCTGGCCGCCAGTGAACTGGACTGGCTGTTCTATACCACCTTCCTGGGGGCGTACTGGCCACAAGTGATTGCCGTCGAGGCAATGCAGGCACCCCCTAACGACGTCTGGTGGCTGTCGCTCAAATACAACGGCCTCTTACTGGGCGGTGCCGCCGTCTGTTACCTGGCGGCGGCCGTTGTCTTTCACCGCCGCGATATCCCGGCACCCCTTTGAGCGGGAAGTATTGCAGGGTCGCGCAGGGGCCGGCAGGTGGATCGAGACCCTCCGAACGTGGCCCAGTGCGCCTCGTTCCACGATCACCGCCAGGGCGTGAAGAAAGGCTGGGGGGAAACTCGAGGATCTGGTCCAGCCAGGCGACACGAAGATGCTGGCTGAAAACGTGCAGCCGGATGGCTGGGAGAAAAGTTCCAAATGGAGTACCCACAGGGCATGGTCTTTGGGGAGAAAAAAGGACCGCGAGGGCGGTTGCCAATCCACGATCGGCGGGGCAGGCTGGCCGGTGGCCCACGCACGTCCCAGCCGTTATCAGCCGCGCGGCTATCCCGTGGTTGGTGCAAACGTGGCCCTCTTTTTTCGTGAAGGGCAGCCTGAGTATGCCGATCACGTGAGCCTGCCGAGGCTGCGAAAGGACTCCGCGCTCCGATGGTGCGACTTTGGCCATTTTGCCATAATAGGGGGTCGGGGCAGGGGTGCCCCGGTTTCACGCGAAAAAACCGGACAGAAACTGCCATGATTGCTCGCCAAGGTCTTACCGCCCTGCTGGTCCTGCTGTTGTTGCTGTCCCTTCCGCTGGGGCCCTTGTCGCGAGCGGCGGCGGAAGATCCGGCCCGCCCCGTTGTGGACGAAGCCCCGCCCGCAGCAGAGGACCCTTCCAGGGAACCGAAGCCGCCTGGCAACCCTGGCTCGCTGGACGATGCGAGCCCGTCCCCGCCCGCCGAACCGACCGAACTGCCTTTACCTGCCGACCAGTTAAACGGCGAGTTAGCGGAAATCGAAGACGACGAATTCCCCGGCCAGGTTTTGCTGGATGAGGCAACCCGCTTGAAGGTGGCCGCCAAGCAGTTCAAAGATCTCTCGCAGGTGATCAACCTGTGCACGAAGGCGATCGAACTGGGGTTGGACGATCAGAACCAGGAGTTTGCTCAGCAGCTGATCGTCGCGGCGCGGCTGGAACGAGCCAGCCGGCTGGCGCATGAAATTTTCGATCGCGATACGCCCGACCCCAACTGGCCCCGAATAGCTCGGATCGCGCTGGTCGATCTGGAAGAGGTGGTTGGCAAAAACGAAGACATTGCCGAAGCCCAATTGTTGATTGGCCGCATTCAGGCCTTGCCGGGCGGGGATCGGGAAAAGTCGCGGCAAGCGCTGAAAAAAGCTGTGGAAAAATCGGGCGAAGACATCGGGCTAAAAGCCGACGCCCTGGCCCTGCTGGGCGAAGTGGAGACGGATAACGACCAAAAACTCGTTTATCTGAACCAAGCGCTGCAGTTGGTGCCGGACAATGTACAGGCACTGCGCGCTCGTGGCTTGCACTACATGGCCATCAACGAACACGAAAAAGCGCTGGCCGATTTTCGTAAGGCCTTGGAGGTCGAGCCGGAGCATGCCAAGACGCACGAAGTGCTGGCTATCGACCTGCTGCTGACTGGAAAACTGGACGAGGCCAAGGTGCAGTTGGACAAGGCGGTCGAACTGGCTCCCAAGGAAGGTTCCGCATACGCCCACCGGGCCCGCATCCACACTCTGCAGGGCGAACTGGGAAAAGCACTGGCCGATATCAACCGGGCCATCGAGCTGAACTCGGATAATCTGAGCTGGAGACTGCTGCGCGCACAAATTCATCAGCAGGACAAAAACCTCGACGCGGCGCTGGAAGATGTGGAAAGGATCCTTGTCGTGAATGCCGACTTGCTGCCCGCCATCCGCATGCGCGCCGCCCTGCTGGTCGCGTTGGATCGCGACGACGAGGCGATTGCCGCCATCCAACGCGCACTGAAAGCGGCACCCGACAACGTCGACCTGTTGTTCACGTTGGCCGGCTTGCAGCAGTCCCTGGGCCAGCCACGCGAGGCCCTGGTCATCTTGGACCGTATTGCGGAACGCGAACCGGACATTTTTGAAGTCTACCGGGCTCGTGCTGACATCTTGTTAAGCATGGGACGGCAAGCCGAGGCAATTCGCGACTACGAACGGGCATTGAAGATCCAACCGAAGGACAGCGCCGTGTTAAACAATCTGGCCTGGGTCCTGGCAACCTCGCCGGAAAAGAAGCTGCGCAACGGCCAGCGGGCCCTGGAACTGGCCAAGGCCGCCTCGGAAGTGACCGAATACAAGGAAGCTCATATCCTCAGTACGCTGGCAGCCGCTTACGCCGAAGGGGGGGACTTCAAAACCGCGGTCAAGTGGTCGCAAAAGGCCCTCGACCTGGGCGAAGGTGAAATCAGAGAACAGTTGGCCAAGGAACTGGAGTCGTACCAGGCCGAACAGCCGTGGCGCGAGCTGCAGAATATCGAGGAAGAAGATCCTGAGAAACCGGCGGCGGACGATGCAAATACCGGCGACAGCCAAACGGATACCCCCCCGTAGCGAAATCGAGGTCCCCCAGAAATATCAAGCGTCACGGGCAGGGTGGCCTGCTGACCATGCTGGCAGGAGACCTTTTTCATAACGATCTGGGACTTCAGCTCACGGCCCAGCAGGCCGAAGGCAGCNNTCATAACGATCTGGGACTTCAGCTCACGGCCCAGCAGGCTGAAGACAGCGCGGCTGCCGGCCGCAACCAAAGAACATTTCGACAGGATCTACAAGATGGACAGGATGGACGTGAGGCGGTGACGATGGTCGAGCAGCCGCCTGGCGGATCGGTACCCCGTCGACCGTGTCAATCCAGCCCCCCCAAAGATTGCTGCTGGCTTGTCTTGTCCAGCTTTGTTTGCATGGTTCCCTTCTGTGCTAAACCCTTTTCATCACCCTTTCGGGTGCTGCAAGCCGCTAAGGTGTTCGCCCAGGAGGAAAAAGCATGCCGAGCAGCGGGGCTGGAATGGCGGTTGCCGAATCGGCGTCCCTGGGTGATGCTGCAGGCTTTGTTCGGCATGCTCGCATGAAGAACTTGGATCGCCAGATGCACCCCTACGTTCGGGACTCCCGTTGGGCGGCCCAGGCTTCCAGGTCCTCCTTCCCCTTGCGGTGACAAAAGTCGCCAAACGTTTCGGCCTCCTGGCGGTCCTGCTTGAAGTAGATCAGCAGGGGAACGAGGCTCAGGACCACTTCCTCGGCGGGTACGACATCCTTGTAAATGAAGTTCAGCCGATCCCCCAGCCGACGACCCCCGACGAGGATCGTGTATTTGCCCAACGTCTTGCCCACCAGACCCACATCGGCGTTGTAGGGTCGTGCGCAGCCGTTGGGGCATCCGGTCATGCGGATCGTAAATACCTCGTCGGACAGGCCCAGTTTGGCCAGTTCCCGCTCCAGCTGGTCGATGATCCCCGGCAGGACCCGTTCGCTTTCGGTGACCGCCAACCCGCAGGTCGGCATGGCGGGGCAGGCCATCGACCAGCGTCGCGCGGCGGAGATCTGATCCAGCAGCGGGACGCCGTGCGTGCGGAGGATCTGCTCCAGCCCCGCCCGCTGCCCTTCAGCCAGGTCGGTAAACAGGATGCTTTGATGAGCCGTGAGGCGAATGCGGGGGGCGAGCTGGCTGCAGATTTCCCGGAGGGCGCTCTTCAACCGAAACGACCCTTCGTCCTTGATGCGCCCGTTTTCCACGTTCAGTCCGTAAAACCAGCGGCCATCCCCCTGATCGGTCCAGCCCAGGTGATCTTCGTATCCCCACACCTCTTCCGCCACGGGCTCGTCCAGCGGACCACCGAAATATTCCTCGACCTTGCTTTTGAATTTGTCGATGCCCCAGTTGGCGATGAGGTACTTGAGCCGAGCGACCTTGCGATCCGAGCGGTTCCCGAAGTCGCGCTGGACCTTGACGACCGCTTCGGCCACGTCGCGCACCCGATCGGCCGGCACGTACGCCATCCGTTTGGCCACGGCCGGAAACGTTTTCTCGGCACTGGGCGTGACACCAAACCCGCCACCGACCAGCACGTTGTAACCGGCGATTTCAAAATCGCGGCAGACGGCCAAGAGCCCCAAATCCTGAGAGTAGGCATCAATGCAATTGTCACCTGGCAGGGCAATACCCATTTTGAATTTGCGCGGCATGTAGAGTTTGCCGTAGATCGGCTCCACCTCTTCACAACCGCCGCCAACCAGTTGCGGTTCGCTGCCGTCGCCGTCGGCCAGCCAGATCTCGTGGTAAGCCGGGGTGTGGGGGGCGAAGTAATCCGCCAGCCGGTCCGCCAGGGCCTGCAGCTCTGCGTGGACCGGATCGTTGTGGTACGGCGCCGGGCAACACATCACGTTGCGATTGACGTCGCCGCAGGCGCCCAGTGTGCTCAGCTGTACCTGGTTGATCCGCTGGATGACGTGCTGCAGGTCGCCCTTCACCACGCCATGCAATTGCAGGCCTTGTCGTGTCGTGACCCGCAGCGTTGTGTCTCCCAGTTCGTCGCACAAGTCCAGCTCGGCCAGCAACTGATCCGCCGTCAGCCTCCCGCCCGGGATCTTGGTGCGGACCATCATGCTGTACGCTTTGCCGCGTCCATCGGCACGAGCCGCCTTGCGCTGGTCACGATTGTCCTGCTGGTAGGTGCCGTGATGCTTGAGCAGCTGGATGCTGCCTTTGCCAAAAAACGCATTCCCGTCAGCCAGCTCGGCCGCGATCTCGCCGCGCAAATAATTGCTGTCCGCCTTGAACCCTTCCACCGCGCTCGGTTTGTTGTCTTTGCTCATGGTCGTGGTGTCGCGTTAGGCTGAGCGTCCAGAGGGGTTGCCCCAGTCACATCATGCCGGGTGTGAGAGGTTCGAGCACATTCTAACGTTGCCGCGCGGCGCAGTACACCGGAAACAAGCTGGCGGCGGAAAACAAAGACCGTGGCCGGCCAGGCCCCATACCGTTTCCTGGATGACCGGTCTGGTCGCCACCCGCGCAGCGGCGACAGGCAACCGCCTCACGCGGCACCGCCAGGTCCGAAATGCCCCCGCAAAATCGAGTCGCCAGCGCGACGGCATGCGCTTCAACGGTATCGGGGTTAGGCCAGCTGCCGGGCGATGTCCGGCGGAACCTCAAAACCGGCCTGCTGCATCGCCTGCAGGTAGTCCTCCGGCCGGTTCAGGTTTTGAAGGGTGGCCCCGTGGGGGTCCACGTCGGACCATGCCGCTGGCGCGACCCGCAGCGTGTCGGCCAGGTCGAAGAGGAATGCCGGCCGCAACTTGTCTTGCCCCAGCAGGTCTTCGATCTGCGGCCGGACGGTGGTCCGGTAGACAGCGGCCAGGGGATGGTGATAGCGGCCGTCAAACGGCACCGCAATCTGATGCTGGCCGATCAACTCGAACAGCCGGCGGGGGAATGCGGCAACCAGAAACGGCACGTCGCAGCTGGTCGCATAGGCGGCCTCCACTTCCGGACTGCAGGCGGCCAGCCCGGTGGCCAGCCCCTCCAAAGGACCCCGTTCGGGCCGCTGGTCCCGCACGACCGTCACCTCGGCGGCCAGGGCGGGCAGCTTTTGGCCGGCCGCGGCAACGACGATCATCCGATCGACCGCGGGTCGGAGGCGGTGGACGATCCGCTGTAACATCGTTTCCGGGCCGAACGGCAGCCACGCCTTGGGCAGGCCCATCCGCGAGCTTTTCCCGCCACACAGCACAATTCCCGCTTTCATAACCGCTTTCCGCCCTCTCCCGTGTTCAGCCCGTCTGCTTTCGATTATTGTAACAGCACCCGGTGCCCGGGGGATCTTCTCCGGCCCGCATCCTCTTGCTTAAGTCCTGGCGGCAGGCATGGCTTTGAAACTGTCCTACACCGGTCAGACCAGCATCCCGGTCGAAATCGAGGGGCTGACCCCCGACAAGGTCCGGGGCCAGTCGCTGGCGGAGATCGAGCGGTTTGAGATTTTTCACGGCAACCGCAAGGCCGCCTTGGCGGACTTTTTTGATGTGTCGGGCGAGCCGGGGGACGGTTGTTTCCAGCTGGAGGGGGACCTGGCCGGCGTCCACTGGATCGGAGCGGGGATGGTCGAGGGGCAGATTCGGATTGAGGGACACGCCGGTCGGCACCTGGGTAGCGAGATGCGGGGC
Organism: Planctomycetales bacterium; assembly: GCA_011772275.1. Lineage (GTDB taxonomy): Bacteria > Planctomycetota > Planctomycetia > Pirellulales > UBA7805 > CS4-C045. Next base: position 25,667 of record WVZU01000394.1, read on the forward strand.
GGCACGATCCACTGCCACGGCGACGCGGGTGGCTGGGCGGGTGCCGAAATGCGCGGGGGCCTGATCCACATCCACGGCTCGGCCGGACACCTGGTCGGGGCCGCCTATCGGGGCAGCGCCCGGGGCATGACGGCCGGTGTGATCCTGGTCGATGGCGACGTGGGCAATGAACTGGGACATACGATGCGGCGGGGCCTGATCGCGGTCGGCGGGGCGTGCGGCGACATGGTCGGTTTCAACATGATCGCGGGCAACCTGTACGTCTTGGGTAGCGCGGGCATCCGGCCGGGGGCCGGCATGCGCCGGGGCACGATCGGCTTGTTTGGCGACGAACCCCCGCTGCTGCTCACCTTTCGCCGCGGCACGACCTACCAGCCGCTCTACCTGCGGCTGGCCTTGTTGCAGTTAAGACAGCACGGCTTTGCCGTCGACGACCAGCTGCTGGACGCTTCCTACGTAAACTACCACGGCGATTTTCTCGAAGGTGGCCGCGGCGAAATTGTCGTCAGAGCGTAGGCCGGATCACCGGGCCACGACGTCGATACTGCCGACCCCCACCCCGGCTCTCAAGAAGACCACACCGAAATCGGATCGCGGCAAACGAAATTGTGACGGGAAAGACCGGATGAAACAGGATCACCATCCTGTTCCTGGCGCCAAGAATTTTTTTGCGTAGACCAAACTCCTACGCTGCATTCGTATGCTGTTTCTCATGAAGCTTCCGGCCCAGGTCGGCCACCAAGTACCCCCTTAAGTGCCCTTGGCACTTTCGGGGACATGAAAACCGAATTCCCGCAGTTGGCACCTTACCTGCGGATCGGCCAACAAGTTGCGGAACGCCTGCACG
>WVZU01000001.1:0-305 GCA_011772275.1 Planctomycetales bacterium
TGGAACTGCGAGCCGACATCCAGGACGTGGAAAAGGTGGTCACCGAAGTCCGCTCGGAGGTGGACCGGATCCCCAGCTTTCCCGAGCTGGCCGAGGATCCGGAAGTCCAGCAGATCACGATGCGCTATCCCGTGATCAAGGTGGGCGTGCTGGCCCCACCCGACCGTCCCGACTTCGACGAACTGGAGTTGCGGGCGATCACCGAGCGGGTACGGGACGATCTGCTGCAGCTGAAGACCGTGACCCAAGTCAACGTCCAGGGTTCGCACGACTACCAGATCGACATCGAAATCGACGAAGACACC
>WVZU01000001.1:318-1005 GCA_011772275.1 Planctomycetales bacterium
CATCGTCCGCCGCGAAAACCTGGAAATGCCCGGCGGCATACTCCGCTCGCGCGGCGAAGAAGTCCTCCTGCGGGGCAAGAACAAATGGCTGACCGGCACGGAAATCGCTCAGCTGCCCCTGGTCACCGACCCCGGCGGCGTGGTGCTGACCGTGGGAGATTTGGGAACGGTCCGGGACGAGTTCATCGACACGACGGCAATTTGCGAGATCGACCAGCGTCCGGGGCTGGTCCTGTCGGTCGATCGCACGACCAGCGAGGACATCCTGGCGATGACGGCCGAGGTCCGCGCGTACGTGGCCGCGGCCCACATGCCGGGCGGCTACCAGCTGGTGACCTGGGGCGACCGTTCGGTCGACGTGAGGGATCGCTTGGAGATGCTGATCCAGAATGGCATCATGGGCCTGATCCTCGTCTTCCTGGTGCTGGCCGTGTTCCTGGAATTGCGGCTCGCCTTTTGGGTGTCCCTGGGCATTCCGGTGGCCATGCTGGGCGCGGGGGTGGGCCTGTTTGCCACCGGCCAGACCCTGAACATGCTCAGCATGTTCGCCTTCCTCATGGCCCTGGGGATCATCGTCGACGACGCAATTGTCGTGGGCGAAAACATCTACGCTCATCGCCAAATGGGCAAAGGCTACATCCAGGCGGCGGTGGACGGCACCGTGGAGGTGATTCCCTCGGTGATCGC
>WVZU01000422.1:0-13243 GCA_011772275.1 Planctomycetales bacterium
TCCTCGGGCAATTCGTCGCAAAGTGGATCGTTGTCCCGAAGCATGAAGGGAGGTAGCTACGCGAGGTCAAACTCGGTTGTTGGTTTTCCACCCTAAAAAAATTGGCGTGCACGTTTGATAACCACTCTCACCAGTCCCGGCTTGCCGCGGCACGCAGCCTTGGCGGCGGGTTGCTTTCAAACCCGTCGCACGTCAACCCCACAGTTTCGTTGACCCATACCTTTTCCGAACGGCTAGCGTCCTGACTAACGATCGTTTGTTGCCGCGAACAGAAAACGTGGGGCAATAGCGAAAAAGAGCGAAAAAGGACAGACACAATTTATCGCTGGAGGCTGATGCGAGCAGGTGATGCCTAGTATCTTGGTCATGGACGGCCAGTATTTTCCTTGAGCGGTCCCGGCGCGCCGGGACTAGCCGCCGGTTATGGCGCCAGGGACCGGCGGCTAGCGCCTTGCCGCTCAGCAGATGCGCGCGCGGTCGGGACCGAGCCTGGGGGACCTCTGAGGTTGGAGGCATCCGAAATCCATCCGAAATCAGCCAGGCTACTTTTCTAGGCAACTTGGAGGACTCAGCACAGCAGTTTCTGCCCCAGAGGCCTGCCCAATTTTGCCATTTTATGTCGTCAAGTAGCGCGTCTGCTTTTTTGCTGTAGGCGGGCTCTGTGAGCCCGCAACGCTCCGGCCTCAAAGAGGCCGGCTACAGGCGCACCCTCCGGCCTCAAAGAGGCCGGCTACAGGCGCAACCCTCCGGCCTCAAAGAGGCCGGCTTACCTGGGTTCGCGCGTTGACCGGCAGGCATTTTTGAAAGGTTTTTTGAATGGAGCTGGGCTGAGCAGCCTAGGATGAACACCGAACACCAAGGCTGACCCCGGTCTGATTCGCAACGCGGGCGCCTAGCTGGTTCAGCTTTTGATCCAGATGATCGTAGCCGCGATCGAGGTGGTGGATCCCGCCGACGGAGGTCCTGCCGGCGGCCGCCAGGCCGGCCAGGACCAGGGCGGCGGTGGCCCGCAGGTCGCTGCCCACCACGGGGGCCCCTTGCAGGCGATTCTGGGGGGACCCGGCCATCATGCCGGTGCCGGTGCCGGTGACGACGACCGCCGAGCCCGCTCGCTGGATGCAGGCCCCCATCCGCACCAGCTCGGCCACATGCCGCCACCGCTGCGGAAAGACCGTGTCGCCAATCAGGCTGCGACCCTGGGCCACACAGGCCAGGGCCACCAGCAGCGGTTGCACGTCGGTTGGCAGGCCGGGGTAGGGGAGGGCGTCGACCGCAAACCCGCGGACCGCGGACTGACCCCCAACCTGGGCCCGCCCCTCTTGCCAGCGGACTTCGACGCCGGCCTCGTGCAGGACTTGCCGGACCGCCCCCAGATGATCCGCCACGATGCCGGTCACGCCGACCCGCCCGCCGGTGATCGCGGCGGCGATCAGGAGGGTGGCGGCCTCGATCCGGTCGGGGATGATGCGATAGCCGTCTGCCGCCAGCTGCCGGTCGGCAGCCAGTTGCTTTACCCCGACAACCTCCAGTGTGGAAGTGCCGATCCCCGCAATGCGGGCTCCCAGGGCGTTGAGGAACTTGGCCAGGTCCACCAGCTCGGGCTCGCGCGCCGCCCCCTGGATAACGGTCCTGCCTCGCGCCAGGGTGGCGGCGCACAGCAGATTGGCCGTACCGGTCACGGATGGCCCGCGGGGACCGCACAGGTTCAGTTCGGCACCCCGCAGTCGTGGTGCCCGCGCCACCACGTAACCTCGCTGCAGTTTGATCTCGGCCCCCAGCTGGGCCAGGCCGGCCAGGTGCAGGTCGACCGGTCGATGCCCGATCGTGCAGCCCCCGGGAAGGGCCACGACGGCATGGCGGCGGCGGGCCAGGAGGGGTCCCAGCACACAGAAGCTGGCCCGCATCCGCCGGACGAGGGGATAGCTGGCCTGGGTGGGCGCGTGGTCGACCGTCTCCAGCCGCACCCGCCCACGCCGATCGCCTTGGACAGAGACGCCCAGCCGCTGCAAGACGGCGGTCAACGTCGCCACATCCCGCAGCCAGGGCACGCCGGCCAGGCAGACCGGCCCTTCGGCCAGGAGACAAGCCGCCATGATCGGCAGGGCGGCGTTCTTGGCGCCGCTGACGGCGACCTCTCCCTCCAGCCGGACCCCGCCGTCGATGATCAAGGACTCGCCCCCACTCTTGCCGCTCATCGGCCATTCCTTCGCAGCTTGACGACCCGCGGCAACCCGGCCAGGTCCCTGACGACCTCCACCTCGCTAAACCTCCCGCAGTCGTCAATCCGCTGCCGCACTTCCGCTTCGATGGAGGGGCTGATTTCGCACAACAGCCAGCCTTGCGGCTCCAGTCGCATGGCGGCCTGATCCAACAGCCGCTCGATCACCTCCGTCCCTTGGGGTCCGGCCAGCAGGGCCTGACGCGGTTCGTAGCTGCGGACATCGACCGGCAACTCGCGAAATTCGGCCTCGCTGACGTAGGGGGGGTTACTGAGGATAAAGTCAAAGCGGCGCTGAGGGGGGACATCCTCAAACAGGTCGCTGGGCTGCAGTTCAACCCGCTGTTCGACATCGTGCAATCGCAGATTTCGGCGAGCGACTTTTAGGGCCGCGGGGCTGGCATCCAGTGCCAGCACGTGGGCGGAGGGAATGTGCCGAGCCGCGCAAACCGCCAGGATCCCGCTGCCCGTACCGACATCGGCGATTTGCCACGGGCGATCTCGCTGCTGTCGTTGAGCGTCTTTGACCAGGTCCAGCAGGCTGACGATGATAAACTCGGTTTCCGGCCGTGGGATGAGCACGTCGGGGGTGACGTAAAAAGAGAGGGCATAAAACTCGCGGTGCCCGACCAGGTAGGCCACGGGCATCCCTTCGGCCCGCCGCCGGACCAGTTCCCGGAAGGCGATTCGCGTCTGGTCGCTGGCCACTTCGTCGAAGGCGGTGTACAGATCGATCCGCTGGCAATTTCGTGCTGCGGCCAGCAGCACCTCGGCGTCCAGCCGCGGGCTGTCGGCGCCATGTTTCGTCAGGTAATCGGTCGTCCAGGTCAGCAGGCGGCCGATGGTCCAGGTTTCGGTTTCGGGCATGAAAGGGGGGAGGGGAGGGTGGTGGGGAGGGAGTGCCGTGCGCGGCAGGCTGGGGTGCCCCGTCGCGGCTGCTCATTCCACGCGGCTCAGCCCACGGCAGGCGGGCACCGGGCCCTCGCAAAAATGTTTTATTCCAGTTTGTCCATTGAGCTGCGTAATTGTTGTCGGTCGTATTCCATGAGGGCTTCGGTAACCGGCGTCAGGTTTCCGGCCATGATGCTATCGAGTTTATAGAGCGTGAGGTTGATGCGGTGGTCGCTGATCCGGTTATCGGGGAAATTGTAGGTCCGGATCCGTTGGCTGCGATCCCCGGAGCCGACCAGCGTTTTGCGGTGATCGGATCGCCGTTGTGCCTCTTCTTCGCGTCGTCGTTCGTACAGTTTGGTCTTCAGGAGCCGCAGGGCTCGAGACAGGTTCTTGTGCTGGCTGCGTTCGTCCGCACACTGCACGATGATCCCGGACTGATGGTGATGCAGCCGCACGGCCGAGGCGGTCTTGTTGACATGTTGTCCACCGGGCCCCGCGCTGGCGGCATATCGTTCCACGTCGTAGTCTTCTGTTTTCAGGTCGATCTCGACATCTTCCGGCTCGGGCATCACGGCGACCGTGGCGGCCGAGGTATGAATCCGCCCTTTGGTTTCCGTGCTCGGTACACGTTGGACGCGGTGGCCACCACTTTCATACTGCAATTCGCGATAGACTCCCTCGCCGGAGAAGGCGAGCGAGATTTCTTTGAAGCCTCCCAGTTCTGTGGGGCTGGCGCCCAGCAGTTCGAGTTTCCATCCTTTTTCTTCGGCGTATCGCTTGTACATTTCGTAGAGGTCGCGAGCGAAGAGGGCCGCTTCATCGCCGCCGGTTCCGGCGCGGATCTCCATCACGCACCGCGTGCGGTTCGAGTCTTCGCCGCCCACGGTCATGTCCAGCAGCTCGTTCCAGATCTTTTCACGTTCGGCCTTCAGCTCTGGCATTTCCAGTTCCGCCAGCTCGCGCATCTCCGCATCGTCGCCGTCCATCAATAGCCGGGCCTCAAGAATTTGAGCGTTTAGTTCCTTGAAGCGGCGGTATTTGTGGACCATCTTGGCCAGCGAGCCATGTTCGCGCGAAATGGCAGCGACTTTCTGAGGGTCGCTCAGAATATCCGGATCGGTCAGCTGCTGTTCCAGCTGTTCGAAGCGAGCGAGTTTTTCGTCAAGCATTTCGCGCATGGCTCAGAAAGGTGTGCCAGGGTTAGCGGATGCTGAGGATAAAGTTTTTGTTTGATCGGGATCTGGGGCCAGCAGAACGCAGGGCGGGCAAGCCGGGCGACCGGCGCACTGGAAACGGTCCGACGAATCCTTCCCTTGGCAAAAGACGCCTGGTGAGTGGCGGCATGTCGAGCGGAACCAGGGGCGCGGGCGAGGCTAATCGCCAGCCTGCTTGACCGCCGTCTTCTGCTTGCCCTTTTTTAGACTGGCATAGCCGCCGGCAAACTTGCTTTTGAACTTCTCGATGCGACCTTCCGTGTCGACAAATTTCTGTTTGCCCGTGTAGAACGGATGGCAAGCGTTGCAGATATCCACTTTCAGCTCTTTCCGCGTGCTGCGCGTGGTGAAAGCGTTCCCGCAACCGCACTTGACCGTCGTTTCGAAATATTCCGGATGGATATCCTTCTTCATCGTTCAAGCTCCGCTTGGCACACCACGGCCCAGGCGATCTGGGAGCCGGGAAACGGTCAAGTATATCGTCGCGGTGGCCTGGCCGACAAGTCCACCACCCGCTGAGAAGTGGGCCCGGCAAACCTGGGCCGCGGGGGGTGGGCGCTGCGGGGTGCGGGGATCCCTCTGGCTGGTCACGTGTTCAAGGCGGACATCACGCGATCGGTGATCGTTTGGATCAACTTTTCTTGGCCGTTGTCGGCGCTACCGGTAACGTGGCGGCCCACCGCCGGAGGCGGCGGCTCGAACGCTCGTCGCTCGATCCCTACCGCTTCCCAGCTGTCGCGGAACACGTCGTTAGCACACAGATCGCAGTTTTCCATCTCTTTGGTGTTCCGCGGGTCGGTAAAACCCCATTGTTCTTTCAGGTCCAAAAGCTCCCGTTCTTTATCCGGGGAAACGTAGTTGACTTTGCCCAGGTTGCGGGCCATCAGCAGCATGTAGCAATAGGAATCCAGGATTTCCGTCCACCAATAGGCCCGTTCGACGGTTTCGCCGTAGCTGATCGTGCCGTGGTTGGCCAGGATGATCACATTCGTCTTCTTGACGACCGGGATAATTGTATCTGCGAAGGCCTGTCCGCCGGGCGTTTCGTATTTGGTGATCGGCACGTCCCCCAGAAACACCTCGACCTCCGGCAGGACGCACTGTGGAATCGGCTCGCGTGCGATGGCGAAGGCTGTCGCGTGGGGCGGATGGCAGTGCACGATGCTCTTGATATCGGACCGCTCCTTGTAAATCTGCAGATGCAGCAACGCTTCGCTGCTGCGCTTCTTGATGCCGGCCAGCTGTTTGCCCTCCATGTCGATCAAGCAGATATCCTCTGGCTGCAGGAACCCCTTGCAATGCAGGGTGGGGGTGCAGAGCACTTCGTTCTCGGACAGCCGGTAGGTAATATTGCCGTCGTTGGCAGCCGCAAAATTTCGAGCGTAGATGCGGCGGCCGATGTCGCAAATTTCTTTCTTGATTTGAAATGCGTTTGTCATGTGTTCACCAATGCTTGTTAAGGTCTCAGGCGGTGTTGAAAATGCGGGGTCCGCGGCTTGGGGTCCCGGGCGTGGATTTTCTGAATTCTAGGTTTTTTTCGAGCCTCTGCGGTTGGGAGGGGAGGGGAGCAGCGGATCGACCCGGACTTCATCCAAAATGGCGGCATTGTAGGCGTCGATGGGCTTGATTTCGGGATAAAAGGGCGCGGCCGCTTCGCGCGATTCGCTTAACGCCACCCGGCTGCCGATGCCCGAGCCCAGTTCGTCGTACAGTACCAGTTCTTCCGCCTGGGGTGGTTCGCGGTCCAGCAGGTTGTCCAGCGACAGCGGCACCGCCAGCTTGAAGGTCCCGCCAGCCAGGCTGGGGTGGGAACGGCTCAAAGTCACAGTACCCACGATTTCTGCAATTCGCATGGTTTCTTTACCATTCCTCTACGATCCGCTGGCGAACAAGCGGCCTGTTCTGGCAATCTGGATGTTTATCGGACAAGCTGCGGCTCAAGCGGAGGAGCGCTTGTGCCGGGCTGCAATAACTATTTTCAGGAGGGCATGCAGTGTTGGGCTCCATCACTCTAAAACGCTCTGCAACGGTTCCGGGCAGACGTAAGGCCCGCCCGTTGCAAAGTTCGTGACCACCCGCACCACGCTCGCGCTGCTCAGCCCTCGCGGATTGATTACCAGCAGGTTGGCCCCCACGGCCGTGACAGCGCGTCGCATGGAGGGCACATCTTCCGCCTCGACGGCCCGCAGGCCCGCTCGGCGATTGGCCAGGCACAGGGCTGCGGCGGCCTGTTGGGTCAAGAGGACGGCCAGCCCTTGTTGGCTGATCACGTGGTTGCCCAGCTGTTGGACCATTTCCGGCAGCTGACCAGCTTCCACCCATTGGGTTACGGTCCCTGCACGTTTTAACATGTCTTGAAGAGGGGCCAGCGATGGCTGCGCATTGTCCATGCCGATCGCCAGGGGCGTGGCAGGAACATCCTGCGGGCCGCGATCCGTATGGACATCGACCTGGTATTGGTTGAGCAGATCGCGAGCGGCGGGGGTGATGACGGCACCGGGGGCGAGCTTCAGGCGACGAGCGCCTTGGAGCCGTTCTTTCAGGAGGGTGGTGGTGATCACCCGTTCGGGAAGGCTCAACTGGTCGTCTGCCGTACATCGCTTTTCCCCACCGTCACTCAACTGCTGCAGTACACGCCGCACGATTTCGTCAATGACCGTTTCCTGAGGGGTCATGTGTCACAAATCCCCAAGACGGTCCAACGGACCGGCGTCCGGTTGTCGCCGATCAATTCTCGAGTTCCTTTGCCGTCGCTGCTGATCATGACCCATTGCCCCGGACCCGCGCCCAGGGCGTCAACCGCCAGCATGGGTTCGCCATCCGGACTGCGGCCGTCTGCCAACAGCACTTGAACGACCAGCAGCTTCCAGCCCACCAGCGAGGAATGCTTGATGGTTGCGGTTGCCGAGCCGATCACCTTGGCAATTTGCATCAATCGGCCTTTCCCAAAATGCAAAGGTCATCAATTAGCGAGCAGCGGCGTTCGCGGGTAAACGTCAGCGGGCTGGTAACTCCCTCGCCCGTGGGCGTGGCAATCGAAAAGGACAGATAGCCTTCTCCTCCCAGCCCCAAAGCGGAGACGCAGGGTCCATTTTTCACGAAAAGGGTGGTATCCATGATCCGGCCCATGCGTGTCATGTTTCGCACATTGTTGGAGTGAATAATTGCCGTATGGCCGAAGCCGTGTTCGTATTTGTGTGCCAGATCAATGGCGTGGTCAGCATCCCGGCAGCGTACGAAGGGAATGAAGGGCATCATCTGCTCTACCGTCACGAAGGGATTGTGTTCGTCCGTCTCTCCAAACAGTAGCTCGGTCCGTTCCGGGACCGATTTGCCGATACCCGCGGCCAGGACGGAGGCGTCTTTGCCCAGGTACTCTTTGGCAGGCACGTCGTGCCGCTGGTCGCCTTCGCCGACCGAGGTGATGGCGACGCGCGTCAGCGCATCGATTTCGCCGGAATTCAGGCGGACACCGCCGGCTCGCTGCATGGCCTGCATCATGCAATCAAAAACCTGGTCCACCACGAAAACTTCTTTTTCCGCGATGCACAGCAGATTATTGTCGTAGGCACCGCCCTGAATGATTGATTGAGCGGCACGGTCCAGATCGGCCGTTTCGTCCACGACGACGGGCGGGTTTCCGGGCCCGGCGACCACGGCTCGCTTGCCGCTGTTCAGCGCCGCGCGGGCCACCGCCGGGCCGCCGGTAACGCAGATCATGCGGACGCCACGGTGAGCAAAAATGGCGTCGGCCGACTCCAGGGTCGGTTCGGAAATCACGCAGATCAGGTTGTCGATCCCCAGGTCGCGGTAGATGGCTTCGTTAAAGCGCCGCACGCCTTCGGCAGCCACCCCTTTTCCGCTGGGATGGGGGTTGACCACCAGGGTGTTTCCCCCGGCGATCATACTGATCGCATTGCCGGTCAACGTGGGCAGGGAATGGGTCACCGGCGTGATGCAGCCGATGACACCAAACGGCGCGTGTTCGATGACGGCCAGGCCGTGATCGCCGCTGAAGATCTCGCTGCGCAAGAACTCGACCCCCGGCGTGCGTTCCCCCAGGATCTTCAGCTTTTCGATCTTGTGTTCCAGGCGGCCGATCTTGGTTTCTTCCATTTCCATCGTGCCCAGTTCGACGCATTGGTCCACGGCGATCCGGCGGATATGCCCAATGATCCGCTCGCGATCTTCCCGCGTCCGCTGGCTCAACTGCTCAAACGCCGCCGTGGCGGCCGCCACGGCCTGGCCGACGTCCTCGAAGACACCTCGGCGGCCCTCGTACGAACTGCCGTTGCAGGCGCAGGCGTTGTGACTGCTGGAATGGCAGCCGCAGTTGGGTTGGGAGTCGAGCGGGGGGGCGTCAAGCTGGCTGAGCACTTGTTGGACGACGTCGCGGATCTGGCTTTCAGTAATTTGCATGATGGGCTATCCAAAAATCTAATCTTCTCGTTTGTAAACACATTGGGAGTCGACGTGCACGCTGTCGACGATGCCGATGATCACGGCATCGATTGGCAGTTCCTTGGTCTCGGGGGTCAGGCGGGCGCTGGACCCTTGCGTGATCAGCACGTATTCGCCTTCGCCCGCCCCGATCGTGTCAACGGCCACGAACGTCCGTCCGACCGGCTTCATGTTCTGCCGGGTTTCCTGATCCAAACGATAGGGTTCGACGATCATCAGCTTGTGGCCGACCATGGCTTTTGTCTTCTGCGTCGAAACCACCGCACCGGTGACTTTTGCAACAAACATGGTTTAACCCTCAAGCGTGGCGTATACCTGACGCGCCACGACGATTTCTTCCTGTGTCGGCACGACCCAAATCTGCACCCGGCTTTGGGGGGCACTGATTTTTGTTTCGCCCACGGCCGCCTCGTTGGCGGCCTGGTCCATCACGATGCCCAGTTCTTCCAGCTGGCGGCAGACGTCCCTGCGGATCCCGCTGTCGTTTTCCCCGATACCCGCGGTGAAGACGATCGCGTCGGCGCCGCCCAGTTCGATCAGCATCCAGCCCAGGTACTGGCGGATGTTGGCGACAAAGGTATCCAAAGCCAGTTGCGCCTGCGGGTTGCCGGCGGCGGCGGCCTCGCGCAGATCGCGGACGTCGCCGCTTACCCCACTAATGCCCAACAAGCCCCCCTCGCTGCTCAACTGCTCCAGCACTTCGTCCAGCGTCTGTCCCGTGCGTTCGATGACCATCGACAAGGCGTAGGCGTCGATGTCGCCCACCCGATTGTTTTGCAGCACACCGGATTGCGGGCTGCAGCCCATGCTGGTGGCCACGCTTGCTTTGTTCCGAATCGCCGTCAGACTGCTCGATCCGCCCAGGTGACAGGAGACGACCCGCAGGTCGTCCCGTCCCAGGATTTCGGCGATGCGGGTGGCAACAAAGCGGTGGCTGGCGCCGTGGAATCCCCACCGCCGCACGAGGTATTGGTCATGCCACTGGCGCGGCACGCCGTAGGTGCGGTTGGCGGGGGGGATCGTTTGATGAAAGTCGGTTTCGAAAGCGGCGACCAGCGGAATTTCCGGCAGTTGCTGGCGCAGCTGCCGCATGGCGGCGATGTAGGGCGGGTTGTGGGCCGGCGCCACTCGATTCATCTCGGCCATGGCTTTTAAAACTTCTTCATCCACGATTTGCACACCCGATTTGCGGCCCCCATGGACCGCCTTAAAGCCGATGGCGGCCACTTCGCCGGGGTCGGTCAAACAGCCCACGTTGGGGTCGGTCAGTTGCGCCAAACAGCGACGCACCGCTTCGCCGTGATCCGGCACGGCCGCGGTTAATTCCTGCTGGTGGTCACCAATCTGTACCAGGCAGCGACTTTCTGCAGCACCAATTCGTTCGATGCCTCCCCGCGCCATCTGGTGCTCGGCCGGCATGTCGTACAACCGGTACTTGAAACTTGTCGAACCGAGGTTGGCCACCAGGAGTTTCATGTCGATCCATCCGTTTTTCGTAGCTTGTGATCCAGCGACGTGAAGTTGAGGCAATGTTTCCGTTGGCAGGTCTCCGGCTGCCGGCGTTCCGGCAACCGGGCCTTTTTCCGGGCCGCAACTTACGACAGAAAGGCTTCGTGCAGCCCATCCGCAGGCCGCGGGATCACGTGGCTGCTGACCAGTTCGCCCAGCTGCGAGGCAGCGTTGGCACCGGCCTCTACAGCCGCGCGGACGCTGCCGACGTCACCGCGGACCACGGTTGTCAGGTAGGCACCGCCAATCTGAACCCGCTTGATCACCTCGACGTTGGCGGCCTTGGCCATCGCATCGGTTGCTTCAACCAGGGGCACCAGGCCGCGGGTTTCGATAAGTCCAATCGCATGTTCCATGATGAGTTCCTTGTTCGTTCTTTGTGATGGAAAAATTGGAAAGGCCTGCTTTTTACTGCATCGGCCAGCCGCCTGGAGCGTGTCAGGCTGCTCCAGCCGCTTGAAGACCGGCCTCGCCCAACGCGATATTCGTATCTTCGTGCGGTCGCGGAATGACTTGCACGCTGACCACTTCACCGATTCGACCGGCCGCATTCGCTCCGGCATCGGTTGCCGCCTTTACCGCGGCCACATCCCCGGTCACGAATGCCGTGACCAGACCGCTGCCGACCTTGTCCCAGCCTAGGAACTGGACGTTGGCCGCCTTCATCATCGCGTCGCTGGCTTCGACCAGGGCCACAAACCCCTTGGTCTCAATCATGCCCAGCGCTTCTTGGGTTTTCGCCATCGCATTTCTCCTGGGGGTAAATAGGTAGTTACTGTTTGCTGGATCGTGAATTTGAATTCTGGGGGGGCAGAGGCGATCCGGGCCTTTGCCGGCCTGCCGGAAGGGATCCTGTCGCTTGGGTCAGCTTGCCGCTCACTGCTTGATCAGCTCGCATTTTTGAGCATTTTCCAGGTCCGCGGCGTTGCCTTCGTCGGTATCGATATGGACTTCCAGCTTGCTGGTCTGGTCCGCCCGGACCAGCAAATCACGAAATACGACTCCGCAGGACGACTCAATCGCCAGGCTCATCCGATCCCCGGTCTTAACTCCGTAGTAGCTGGCGTCCTCGCTATTCATATGCACATGCCGCTCGGCCCGGATCACGCCCTGAGCCAGTTCGACCACGCCGGCCGGACCGACCAGTACGCAGCCGGGGGTGTTTTGAATATCGCCGCTTCGCCGGACGGGCACGTCGATGCCCAGCGAGATGGCGTCGGTGAAGGCCAGCTCCACCTGGCTGTCCGGACGGGTGGGGCCCAGCACCCTGACGGAGGGCAGCATGCGCCGCCGGGGGCCGACGACCATCACCGTTTCCTCGGCCGCGTAAAATCCTTCCTGGTAGAGGTCCTTCATGGGTGTCAGGGTGCGGTTGGGGCCGAAGAGCGTTTCGACGTGCTGGTCGGTCAGATGGCAGTGTCGAGCGGAAATGCTGACGACCAGGTTTGGCTGGCCGGGCGGCCGCCCGTTCACAGATTTCAACACGATTTCGCGGACAATCCGCTCGACTGCCGTTCGATCTATCTTCGCCGTCGTCGTCATAGAGTAATTCTCGCTAAGCTACTTGCTGTTATTGATCGCTTGATTCGCGCCCCACCGACCCTTCATCGTCCCGTTTTGCCCGACCGTGGGATGGGATCGCCCTGCAGGCTTGTCGGTCTGTTTTTTTCTCGCTGACCTTTTTTGCTCGTTCCCGCTCGCTGCCCTCGATCCAGTATCACTCTGCTGGCTCGCCGGCCGCCGCGATCGTCAATTGGGTACCGGCCCCAGTGACCATGTCTCGCCACTTCCGCTCGATCTCGCTGTCGACCACCAGGCGATCGACCTCAGCCAGCGGGCACAATCGCGACAGACTGCTGTGTCCGAATTTTGTACTGTCGGCCACGACAATGACTTCATCTCCCGCTTGCAACATGGCCCTTTGGATCTCTACCTGGAGGATATTGCTGTTGTAATAACCCCGCTCGTTCACCGCCGCGACGCTCATCAACGCCCGACGCACATTCAAGTCGCTCAACATGGCATTGGCGTACGGCCCAAGGGTCACGCCCGTTCGCAAATGGACGTTGCCGCCGATCAATACCAGGTCGCTGTCCGAACTGGAGGCGAACAAATTGGCCACCGGCATCGAATTGGTGACGATTTGCAGGGGTCGACCGACCAGCAGCCGAGCCACTTCGTAGGTGGTGGTGCCTCCGTCCAACAACAGGGTCTCGCCGTCCTCGATCAGCGCGGCCGCCGCCCCAGCAATCGCCCGCTTCTTGTCCCATTGCGATTCCTGGCGGTCCTTGAAGTGGGGAAATTCAGGGGACTCGCCCGTGTACACCACCCCTCCATGGGTCCGCTTGGCACAACCGCTGTCTTCTAAACGCTCCAAGTCCCGGCGAACCGTCGACTCCGAAACCTGCAACTCGCCAGCCAGCTCGGGCAAAGAGGCAAAGCCACGAGCCCGTACGAGTTCCAGCAACTGTCGCCGCCTTTGATCCAGAAGCATAAAAACCACACTTGTTTTCATATTCCGAAATACTATGACAATTATGTGGAAGATAATGACAGAAAGCAAGCACCCTAATGAATCTTTATTTTCATACCCCCCTAATGGGGTATTTCTGGAGGCCTCGTCGCCGCCTGGGGAGGCTCGCCCAGCCAGCGGGTGGGGCGGTTCGAGCCGGTGGGGGGGGTGGGGGGGGTTCGCACGGGGGGGGGGGGGGGGGTGGGGTTCGCAGCTTTGGGGCTTCTCAAACCAGCCCCGCGGTGAAAGAATCGCTAAAACTCGTCAACGACCCGCCGTTATGGGGAAGCTCGCCAGGGCACCGCTGCAATGTCAAAAAAAGCCTATTTAGCCGTTGATCTGGGCGCCGAATCGGGCCGGGTGATCGTGGGGGTCTTGGACAACGGCCGTTTGGAGCTGCACGAGGCGTACCGCTTTACCCATGTGGTCCGTCAG
>WVZU01000422.1:13296-18081 GCA_011772275.1 Planctomycetales bacterium
GGGTGGCCTGGTCGCGGCAGCAAGGCCTGGCCGTTGGCTCGGTAGGCGTCGACACGTGGGGCGTCGATTGGGGGTTGATCGACAGCCATGGCGAGTTGCTGGGGCTGCCTCATTGTTACCGCGACGAACAGAACCAGGCGGCCTTCGACCGGTTGATGCAGGAACCGGGAGCGAAGGAAGTTTACGATGCGACGGGGATCCAGAACATGGCGCTCAACACGCTGTACCAGTTTGCCGCGCGTCATGCCGCTTCGCCCTGGTTGTTGGAAAAGGCCGACCGGTTGCTGTTTATGGCCGACCTGTTTCATTATTTTCTTTCTGGCACGGCGGCCAATGAAGCGACCTTGGCGTCGACCAGCCAGATGACCGATGCCCGGACGGGCCAGTGGAACATCGATTTCCTGCAGGGGTTGGGCCTGCCAACCCACATGTTGGGCAAGATGGTTCCGCCCGGCACCCGGCTGGGCCCCATCCTGCCCCAGATCGCTGCCGAAATTGGCGCAGAGGTCGAATTCCCGGTGGTCGTTCCAGCAACGCACGACACGGCGGCCGCGGTAGCTGCCGTGCCGGCCGTGGAGGGGACCCCCTGGTGCTACTGCTCCAGCGGCACCTGGTCGCTGATGGGCGCCGAACTGGATGCGCCTTGCATCACCGACGCTGGCCGGGAAGTTCCCTTCACCAACGAAGGGGGCGTAGACGGCACGATCCGCTTTCTGACCAATATCATCGGCTTGTGGCTGGTGCAGGAGTGTCGTCGAGCGTTTGAGAGGGGGGGGCAGAGCTATACATACGCTGAGCTTACCGAGCTGGCCGCGAAGGCGACGCCGTTTCAGACGGTCCTGGACACTGAGCATCCGCCATTGATGCAGCCGGGGAACATGCCGGAAAAAATCACCCAGTTCGCACAGTCGACCGGCCAGCCGGTGCCGGCCAGCCCGGGCGAATTCGTCCGCTGCTGTCTGGAATCGCTGGCCCTGGTCTACCGCCGCACCTTGAACAAACTGGAACAGGTAACCAATCGCCGCTTTGATATCGTGCACGTCGTGGGCGGCGGCGGCAAAAACGAACTGCTCAACCAGTTCACCGCCGATGCATTGAACCGCCGCGTGCTGGCCGGTCCCGACGAAGCCACGGCTGCCGGAAACGTGCTGACCCAGGCCTTGGGCACCGGGGACGTGAAAGACATTACCGAAATTCGCTCGATCGTCTCCGCCTCGTTTCAGCCCAAGCCCTTCGATCCGCAAGATCAAGCCGGCTGGAACGAGGCCTATCAGAAATTTCTCCAGATTCGAGGTGAGGCCTAGGCTGCGAAATTGCCGCTCGACAGGAAGAAAAGCTGGCGGCCGGGCCTGGAAATAAGAACCAGCGAGCAAGCCGCGATCGATAACCGGTAACCGATATTCTGCCCTAATTTTATCCAGATGAACGTTGGCCTTTTTATCCCCTGTTACATTGACCAGTTTTATCCCCAGGTCGGCATGGCCGTGGTCGAGGTGCTGCGGCGGTTTGGCGTCGATGTGACATTCCCCCCCGCGCAGACCTGTTGCGGCCAGCCGATGGCCAACACCGGATGCGTCGACGACGCAAAGCCCCTGGCCCTGAAATTTCTGGCAATCTTCCGCGAGTTTGACTATGTCGTCTGTCCGTCCGGAAGCTGTACCGCCATGGTGCGGCTGCATTACGACGAATTTTTGAAGGGGCAGGAGGGTTTTGACCAGCTGAAAAGCAAGACGTATGAGCTGAGCGAATTTCTGACAGACGTCTTGAAGGTCGAGAAGATTACGGGTCGCTTTCCGCACAAGGTCGGCATTCACCAAAGCTGCCATGGGCTGCGCGAACTACGCCTGGGAAAATCGAGCGAGCTGATGGTGGAAGGGTTCAGCAAGGTACGCCGACTCTTGGAATCTTTGCAGGACATCGAATTGGTCCCGCTGGCCCGCGCGGACGAATGCTGCGGCTTCGGCGGCACGTTCGCGGTGGGGGAAGAGGCCGTCTCCTGCATGATGGGCAACGACCGGATCCACGACCACGAAACGGCCGGCGCAGAGGTGATTACCGGTGCCGACATGTCGTGCCTGATGCACCTCGAGGGCCTGATCCGCCGCCAGGGGAAGCCGTTGCGAGTGATGCACCTGGCCGAAATCCTGGTCGCCAGTGGCGATGCGGAAACCAGTAGCTAGCCCCGATTTCTGGCGAACCGGGTGACATAGCGACCACAAGTTTTGGCCTGGCAAGAAAGTTGACGCGATTGGACCACGAGTGCATTGATGATACGTTGAAGATCCAAGGGCGACGTCGGAGACGGCCAGCTAAAGACCTGGGCGGCGGTTCGCCGAAGGCTTGTGAGCCACCCGGGCTAGCAAGCCATGTCCTTTGCATCCCCATCCCTAACCCCGCATCCCCATGACGAATCATCCAGGCCTTGCCGCTGATTTTGTCCGCGACAACGAACGAGCGCACTGGCACGACGGTGCCTTATGGTTTGTCCGGCAAAAGCGCGACAAGGCCGCGGCGGCTGTGCCAGAATGGGAGCAGCTGCGCGAATATGCTGCTCAGATCAAAGCCCATACGATCGCCAACCTGGCCCATTACCTGGAGGAATTTGAGCGCAACGCCAGCCAGCTGGGTGTCAAGGTCCACTGGGCTCGTGACGCCGCGGAACACAACCAGATCGTCCACGGCATCCTGGCCGAACACGACGCGACGCGGGTGGTGAAGAGCAAGTCGATGTTGACCGAAGAATGCCACCTGAATCCGTACCTTCAGCGGCACGGGATCCAGGTGACCGACAGCGACCTGGGCGAATGGATTGTCCAGTTGCGGAAGGAGCCTCCCAGCCACATCGTCTTGCCGGCGATTCACATCAAAAAAGAGGACGTGGGCACATTGTTCCACGAGAAGATTGGAACGCGTGAGGGCGAGTCGGATCCGACGTATTTAACCGCCGCCTCGCGGGACGTGCTGCGCAAGCATTTTCTCGAGGCCCAGGCGGCCATTACGGGGGTGAATTTTGCCGTGGCCGAAACGGGTGGCATCGTTGTCTGCACCAACGAAGGCAACACGGACATGGGCACGGGACTGCCCAAGCTGCACATTGCTTGCATGGGAATCGAAAAGCTCATTCCCCGCGCCAAGGACCTGGGGGTGTTCCTGCGGCTACTGGCGCGGTCGGCAACCGGACAGCCGATCACCGCCTATTCCTCGCACTTCCACGGTCCGCGTCCGGGGGCAGAGCTGCATATCGTGCTGGTCGACAACGGTCGCTCGCAGGTGCTCAAGCAACCCGAATTTCGTCGTTCCTTAAACTGCATCCGCTGCGGTGCCTGTCTCAACACGTGCCCTGTGTATCGGCGCAGCGGGGGGCATAGTTACGGCTACGCGGTCCCCGGCCCCATTGGCTCGATTCTGGCACCGTCGCGGGATGCCCAGGAATTTGCCACGCTTCCCTACGCCTCCAGTCTCTGTGGATCCTGCACGGACGTCTGCCCCGTCAAGATCGACCTGCATCACCAGCTTTTGGCCTGGCGGAAGAACATCGCCCAGCGAAAAATCTTGCCGCTGCAGAAGCGGGTGGCCATGAAGCTTGCGGGCCACGTCCTGCAGCGTGCCTGGCTGTTTCGCCTGACCGGCAAGCTGGCGCGTTTGTCGCTGGCCTGGTTGCCGCGGTGGATGGTGTACAACCGGCTGAATGCCTGGGGACGCCAGCGCGACTTGCCGCCAGCCCCCCCACATAGTTTCCGTGCCCTTTACGCTCGACAAACACGTGACAAGTAAACAGGAAATCGTCAGATCCATTTCAGGGCAACTGCTCCAGGCGGTTTCCCTACCAGAGCTTGATAATTTCGGCATCGTCTACGACGATCCGCTGGTGCAGTTCGAGCAAACCCTGGCGGCCGTGGGGGGATCCGCGATACGGGTCGCGGACAGGGAATCGCTGAGGCGCGAATTGCCGCAACTCGAATTCATGTCGACCTGCAATCGTATCCATTGCCGTGTCGACTGTGGCATTTCCTCGACAGTCGATCTGGACGCCGTCGCCGATCCCCACGAATTGGACGACCTGGACGTGGCGATCATGCCCGGCGAGTTCGCCGTCGCGGAAAACGCCGCGGTGTGGGTGACGGACAAGGGCATCCATCACCGCGTGGCGTATTTCATTGCCGAACATCTGGTCCTGGTGTTGGATGCCGCCCAGATGGTCCACAACATGCATCAGGCCTACCAGCGTTTGCAATTTGGCGATCCCGGCTATGGGGTTTTCATCTCCGGCCCCTCCAAAACGGCCGACATCGAACAGTCGCTGGTCATTGGCGCCCAAGGACCACGCTCGTTGCACGTCTTCCTGCTGGAACACTAGGCCAAATTTCTCGCAGACCTCCTGGCCAGCGACAGTAAGTCTTTGCCAGCCCAGGCAGACGTGGCAATCTGATTTTAAACGTATGGATCTTACGTTGAGCGCCCGATAACGCCGTCGGGATGCCTAGCGGGGTCGGCCTAACGGGGGTCGGGAGTCTTTTTCNNTCAACACGTACGGGGCAGCTGGCTTTCACGCCGCGGAGGGTGGTTGGGGGTTTGAGCGAGCTGCCAAGCCGAGGGGAAAAACTCGTTGTGGTGATTATGGCCTAACGGGGGTCGGGAGTCTTTTTCGCCATGGAAAAACCTCCATCGATCGATAGGGGGAGGGGCGGCGAAAAAGACTCCCGACCCCTTCCGCCCCTTGCAGGCTCAACACGTACGGGGCAGCTGGCTTTCACGCCGCGGAGGGTGATTGGGGGTTTGAGCGAG
>WVZU01000422.1:18152-22626 GCA_011772275.1 Planctomycetales bacterium
AAAACTCGTTGTGGTGGTCATGAATTTGTCGTAACCAATTTGTCCAAGGCGGTGGAAGTTGCCGGTAGTCATCGGCAAGGCCGGCGGCCCGATCCGGCTGGCGGAAGCTTCCCAGGGCTCAGTCCAACCCGTATTCCGACCACCGCTGGTCGACCTGCAGCCGCGTCTGTTGGTCGGTGCCAGGCTCGACCTCCGCCTGCCCATCCCGTTCGGCCGGCAGCTTGGTCGTAGCGTCCAGTGCCACATGTGTCGAATGGTATCGGTCGTCTTCCCGGCCGGGCACCGCTGGGGGACCCTCGCGAAAGAAAATGTCTTGCCGGGGATCGACGTGAGCGGTGATGCGATACCCCACCTCCTGGTCATCCCGCAGATCGGTCTGCTGGTCGACCAAAACCAGCATCCGGATGTCCATGGTGGCCGCTTGCCCCCACAAGGCGCTGGCGATTTGGCGCGCCTGGAAGGGAAAGGTCTTGTGAAAGGACGCCACTGCCATTCCTTCGGCGGCGAAATCGGGGTAGTGCAAGTCGACCAGTTCGGGAATCGCCTGCTGCCAGATGGGCAGGAAGATTTGGGCCAATCCGCGCTGGATGTGCAATTTTTCGTTGGGGGGTTTGCTCAGGACGGCGACGGGCAGCAGCGGTTGGGTGCGGCTGGTGGCGACAGCCACCTCGATCGCGTGATAACCTCCTCCCGGCTGGCCGCCTGCCGAGCCGTCGGGCACTCCTTTGAGTGCCAACCGCGGTTCGGCCGGATCGATATAGCCCTCCAACACCATCTCGGCCTCGGCGGGGATTTGCAGGGCCAGGCTGCGGCAGGTGGCGATCTGCAGCGGTTCATCGGCCAGCAGTCCGGCGCAGAGGTAGCCATCGCAATGGGCGGGGATGGCTGCCTGTGCCGTCAGCGTCAGCGGCGGCGGGCCGCCCAAGGCGACTGCCACGGGCATTTTTTCGCCCGCTTGTTGAAACGTCTCCCAATCGTGGGCAATCCATTGATGGGGGGCCCAGCGGATGCCAAGCGTTTTGCGATCGCGAATCACCAGGTCGGCGGCGGTCACATGCCGCTGTTGGCCCTCCAGATCACTGCTAATTACCGTGCTGTTCGGCAGGCAGGCGTACTGTTTCTGCGGCAGCCACTCCACGGCGGGCAGTGCCTGCAGGTCCACATCCCGCCCTGGGCGGACGACCTGCTGGCAGGCGGCGGTGGTCACCGGCCGGGGTGCCAACGGATGATCTCCGCCGGCCTGCAGTACGTTTTTCCACCGTTGCAGAAAGGAGGCGGGCGAGGCGGTTTCGTCCCCCAGCAGCCGCCGACCGACGGCCCTCAGGTCTTCGCCGCCCAGGGCCAAGGCGATCCGCCGCTGCGAGCCCAAGAGGTTGGTCACCACGGGGTACGAGCTGTCGGAGAGGTTTTCGAACCACAGAGCGGGTCCCCCTGCGTGGCAGACCCGCCGGGTGATTTCGGCAACTTCCTGTTCAACCGCCACCTTTACTTGCACTCGCCGCAACTGGCCAGCGGCTTCCAGCTGTTCCAAGAACGAACGTAGCGACGTACCCGGCATGCGTGCATTTTAGGCCAGCTCGGTTTGCGACGGGATACCAAAAGCGGCATCCCCCGCCCGTTTTCCCGGCTGAGCCAGCTTGACCGAAGGGCCCGGGGCATCGGGAGTCTGCCGAGCGGCGTAGACCGTGCTGTGGGCTGAGCATTACACTGGTGCTTCGCGCCGCACCGCCTGGCCAGCTGCGGATGGCCCCGGGGCCACGACGAGGCGGGTGTGAAGCAGGGAGTACCTGGCATGGACATGGACAAACTGGTTTCGCTTTGCCGCCGTCGGGGGTTTTTGTTTCAATCCAGCGAAATCTATGGCGGCTTGAACGGCTTTTGGGACTACGGCCCCCTGGGCGTCGAGCTGAAGCGGAACGTCAAGGAGGCCTGGTGGCGGGACATGGTGACCGGGCACGACGACCTCGACCCGCTGCCCGGCGCACCCTCTGCTTATGAAATGACCGGGCTGGACTGCACGATCATCATGCACCCGCAGGTCTGGAAGTGTTCCGGGCATTACGATCTGTTTCACGACATGATGGTCGACTGCCGTACGGAGGGTTGTCGAGCTCGTTTTCGGGCGGATCAGCTGGAGACCAGCCAGTGCCCGCTGAAACCGAGCAAGCATCCGGGCGAGTTTGAACGGTGTTCCTTGACCCAGCCGCGTGAATTCAATTTGATGTTCAAGACCATCGTGGGAGCCCTGGGGACCGAGGAAGACACGACCTTTCTGCGGCCCGAAACGGCGCAAGGCATTTTCGTGAATTTCAAGAATGTGCTGGACAGCACCCGGCTCAAGGTCCCCTTCGGGGTCGCTCAGCTGGGCAAAAGCTTCCGCAACGAAATCACACCCCGCAACTTCACTTTCCGCTCGCGCGAATTTGAACAAATGGAAATCGAATTTTTTTGCCATCCCGACACATCACGGGACTGGTACGAATATTGGCGCGACCGGCGGCTGCAGTGGTATGTCGACCTGGGCCTGGCCAGCGACCGGCTACGCTTGCGCGAGCATCCGTCGGAGGAGTTGAGTCATTATTCGCGGGGCACCTCCGATATCGAATATGCCTTTCCCTTCCTGCCGGCTGGCGATTTTGGCGAACTGGAAGGGGTGGCTCACCGAGGTGACTTCGATCTGCGCAGCCACATGGAGGGCAAGCTGAATGAAAAAAGCGATACCCTCCAACTGGAACTCGGCCCCGACGGCAAGCCGAAGTACAAGGGCAGCGGCCGCGACTTGACCTACCGGGATGATGTCTCGGGAGAAAAATTCATTCCTCACGTGATCGAGCCCTCGGCGGGTGCTGATCGAGCGGCGTTGGCATTTTTGTGCGAAGCATATACTGAGGACGAAGCCCCGGACGAGAAGGGCAAGTTGCAAACCCGCACCGTGCTGAAATTCCACCCCCGGCTGGCACCCATCAAGGCCGCCGTGTTTCCGCTGGTCAAAAAAGACGGCATGCCGGAAATTGCGCGGGAAATCTACCGAGCCCTGAAGAAGAATTTCCCGGTGTTTTATGACGAAAAAGGGGCCGTGGGCCGCCGCTATCGGCGGCAGGACGAAGCGGGAACGCCGTTTTGCATTACGGTGGATGGCCAGACCCTGCAGGACAACACGGTCACCATCCGCGACCGCGACTCGCTCAAGCAGTGGCGGGTACCCCGCGACGAAGTCCCCGCCGAGATCGCCGGGAAGATCCACCCCTGAATCCATCGACCACCAGAGGAAAGCGGTCTTCGGGTGCGATGTCTGCAGGGCGCATCGAGCGACGGGCCGGCTGCAGAGAAGCCGGCTACAGAGTTGGCAACATGGAGGATCCGGCTTCAGAGAAGCCGGCTACAGAATTTGTACAGAATTTGTAAGGTCCGGCTTCACGACCCATGACACCCGCCCTGGCACAAGTCTGTTCGCTTAGCTCGCCCTTCAGCGACGACATCGCCGACTACGCGGCCGGACATTGTCACGCCATCGAAATCTGGCTGGGGAAACTGGAAACATTCCTCCACACCCACTCGACCGACGATGTTCGCCGGCTGCTGGACAAGCACCAGGTGGCCGCGGCGACGGCCAGCTACCAGGGCGGGGTGTTGACCAGTCAGGGTCAGCGGCGGGAGCAGAGTTGGGCACATTTTCGCCAGCGGTTGGCTTTGGCCCGTCAGCTAAAGATTCGCACCCTGGTGCTGGCCTGCGACACCCTCGGTCCGGTGGACCAGCAGGCCCTGGATCGAGCGAGCGGTTCGTTGAGCGAGGCGGCCCGGCTGGCGGAAGAACACCAGGTGCGGCTGGCCTTGGAATTCCAGGCCAGGGCGGCCTTCGGCAACAATCTGCAAACGGCGGTGGCCATGGTCGCGGCTGCGGACAGCGCCTGGCTGGGCATCTGTCTGGATGCGTTTCACTTTTACTGCGGCCCCAGCAAACTGGCCGACCTCCAGCTCTTGACCCCCCAGAACCTGTTCCATGTGCAGGTCTGCGACCTGGCTGGCCACCTGCGAGAATTGGCGACTGACGCGGACCGCATCCTGCCTGGTGATGGCGATCTGCCCCTCTCGCCGATCGTCGATCGTTTACGCCAGATCGACTACGACGGGTTCGTTTCTGTCGAGCTGATGAACCCGCAGATCTGGCAAGTCCCCGCTCGCCAGTTCGGCGAAATCGCCATGACCGCTGTCCGCAAGCTCTTGGGCCAAGCCAGCATGGATTGACATCGGCCGGCCTGCGCGATTCACCGCTGGGTGGTTGTGGACATGACGGGACACGTTGGCGGCGAGAGCTTTCCCACCAAATATCCGCAAGAACCACACCGAATTGCTTTAACGCATACTCCTCATTTCTTAACCCTTAGCCGATTGCAGTAACTGGTCGTCGTCGCACCCCGTGCCTTTGCGGTTTCCTGCGAATAGCCCCGTGCCTTTGCGGTTTCCTGCGAATAGC
>WVZU01000422.1:22701-27978 GCA_011772275.1 Planctomycetales bacterium
CTTTGCGTAACCCCTTAGCCGATTGCAGCAACTGGTCGTTGTCGCACACGCGCGCCTTTCCGGTTTGATGTCAGCAGCCCCGTGCTTTTCTGGCTTCCTGCGAATAGCCTCGTGCTTTAGCACGAGGTTCAGATCGCGTAAACAAATCTGTCGAGCCCCGTTTACGGGGCTTGCCGTTGTCTGGCTTTAGCCTGGGATGACTCGCGGAGGAACAACATGACATCCAGCAGCACCACGCGTGATCGCCAGGGCGGAAGCCGCCACGGCCAGAAGGCCCGTAAACGGGCCTCGACGGTGGGGTGATGGACGTCATCACCCCGGCATAAATGCCGGGGCTTATACAAACCAAGGTCTCTTTCCCTCTTCTGCAATCGGGTAAAGTTTTTCCTCATTTCTTTTTTGCTCAGATTTCCACCCGCTCCAGTGATCTGTTGCGAGCGGAATTTTCGCCCACTGAAAATCGCCGCCTTTGGCTGGTGCCCTGAGCAACCGGGTTCAAAGTTTGACGGTTGTACCGATGATCCGGGCGGACGTTGCACCCCGTTACAAATGTTATTTGGCGAAAAGCCGGTACGAACTGGCATCCTTATGACGATATTGATTCTGGTGCGGACAGGCGCAGTGATCGGGCCTGTCCGCATTGTTCCGGTTGTAAAGACACCGTATCGATGAATCTGCAGGGGTGAGGAAGCAAGCGTGCGGCGAATTTTTTGGTTCACAAGTTTCTTCACGATCGCAGTCACCACCCTTTTTCAGGCTGGAGAGTCCGCTGCCCAATCTTTCGGCATTGAGCTACACAGTACGCTGATGCCGGCCTCCGGCGGGATGGCCGGTGCCAGTCTGGCTCGTCCGCAAGACGTCAACTCGGCCCTGGCCAGCAACCCGGCCACGCTGACGCAGTTTCTGGGCACGCAGTTCACCTTTGGTGGCGGTTGGGTAGAGCCGAATTATCAACTGGAGCATGCCGGCGGGGTCTTGCCCAACGTGGATGCGTTTGCGGGAAAGTCGGAATCCGAGGGCAGCGCCCTGGGCAACATTGTGGTGGCTCAAGATCTGCGCGACGCTGGCGTTCCTGGCACTTTTGCCCTGGGGCTGCTGTCCAGCGCCGGAGCGGGTGTGCACTGGCGCGACATTCCGGCCAGCAATGGGACCAGCGTTCTGTTCCAGATCCTGGAGATCGGCATGGGGCTGGGCGTGGAGGTCACCGATCGGATGTCCGTCGGTGCCACCCTGGTGCTCGGCAGCGCCGTGCTCGACGCCCCCTTTGTGGGGATCGGAGGTGCGGCGTATGACTACAGCCTGCGGGGTGCGGCGGGGCTGCATTACCAGCTGAATCGCTGCACCTCGGTAGGCCTCACGTATCACACGGCCCAGAACTTCAACTTTGACAACGCCCTCCGGCTCGACCTGGGTGGCGGCTTGTTTACTCCCACGTTGGACGTGAACGCCGGGCTACCCGACAACATCGGGCTGGGGATTGCCAACCAAAGTCTGCTGGATGGTCGGCTCTTGCTGGCAGCCGATGTGCTGTACAAGCAATGGGATAACGCCGATCTGTTTCGCGCGGTGTATGACAACCAGTGGGTGCTGCAGTTGGGTGCTCAGTACGAATACAATACCCGTCTGCGACTGCGAGCTGGTTACGCGTTGGCGGAGGACCCTTTGAGTCCCAATCCGGGCAACTCAGCAGGCGGCGTCACCCCTCCCGGAGCCCTGGCCGCGCTGCAATATCTGCAAGCCACGGTAGCGGTATCCAATCGCCATCGCTTTTCGCTGGGGGCCGGGCTTCGCGATCTGTTGCCGGGAGTCGACCTGGACGTGTTCGGGGGGTTTATGTTCGAGAATACCGAGCAGTTGGGGGCGTTTACACAAGCCTCGCTGGAGAGCTACTGGCTGGGATCGGGCCTGACCTGGCGATTTGGCCCCCGCGCATGCCGCAGGCTGCCTGAGTATGACTGTGCTTGCGACGAGTGACGCGGCGTCGGCGTCGGCCGCGGCGGGGAGAGGGGGCGCACGGGCCGCAGTCAGCTGATGGGGATCAGGTTTCCGCCAGCCATTGGCGGGCCTGCGGGGCCTCTGTCGAGTCGAAGTATTTTATCTGCGAGAGGGTAAACGGCTTGCAGATCATTGCCATCCACTTCTCCCAGTTCTTTTCGCCGATCATGGCGATTTTTTTGATATCGCGGCAGTGGCGAGCGGCGAATTTGATGTCCTCCCACATGGCCCCCGTCTCCCAGCCGTGGAAGTCGTGCATTTGAAACAGGATTTTGATTTTGCCCGATTCGATCAGCTCCGCCACGGCCGGCTCGAATTGGTGGTAGTCTTCCGCCGTCAACTTGCCGCTGGCCAGGACCTCCAGCGTCCCGGTTTCCGCGTCTGCCTGCAGCTCGATCGCCATGATTCGGTCTCCTGGTCCTTTGTGCTCGCCGCGGGAACGCGTGGCAAGCGAGCGTTAGCCTATCACCGGGGCCGCTGCGTTTCCAGGGTCGGGCCGCTATCGCGGCCCGTGGCGGCGAGTCCACGTGGCCCTTGATCGACGAGCCGCCCGATCCACGGCGGCGGTACGGCGGGCCTTACGCCGATCGCCCTGGGGGTGGCCCGGCGGCCGCCTCCCGTGGCTGCGTCACGATTCCTGCGGGTAGGCCTTGAGTGCCGCGATCACCCGCGACATCTCGCTGTGCAGCGCCGCGTAGACCTCGCTGGCCTCGGCCAGTTCGGCCCGATCGGCCATTTCCTCCAGGCGAAAGGCCAGTTTGGCAGCTGGTAACGTGCCAAAATACCGAATGCTTCCGTGCAGGGTGTGCGCGTTCAATTTCAGGGCTGCGGTGTCTTCCTTTGCGATAGCCTTGCCGATCTGGTCCAGCAGACGGGGGGATTCGCTGAGGACGACGGCAACCAGGTCTCGCAGGAGGGCCTGCCTGCCGCCCATATCGCTGAGCACTTGTGGCCAGTCGATCACGTCGGTGGTGGCTGCGGGCTGGGGTTCGTCCGGCGGAGCCGCCGGTTTGGTGCCACTAACCAGCGCTCGCACCGCATCATACAGCTGTGCCGCGCGGATCGGCTTGGTCAGGTAACCGTCCATACCGGCGGCCAGGCAGAGTTCGCGATCGCCTTGCATGGCATGAGCGGTCATGGCGAGTACAGGCACGTGGCCGCCCGTTTTCGCTTCTTGTTCGCGAATCGCGCGGGTCGCCTGCAGGCCGTCCATGTTGGGCATTTGGACATCCATCAGGATCAGGTCGACCTCCTGACTGCGCCACGCTTCCAGGGCCTCGTTGCCGTCGTTGGCAACGATCACTTTGTGTCCTTCTCGTTCCAGCAAGCCCACGATCAGCTTTTGGTTAACCGCTCCATCTTCGGCCACCAGGAACATCAGCTGGGGCAAGGCCAGCCCGCCTGGCGGCTGAACGGCTCCCGCGTCTGCGACGGCGGCGTCCTCGGCAGGGATCGGCTGGCCGAGGGCTTGAAAAATGGCCTGTTGCAAGCGGGACTGCCGCACCGGTTTCATCAGCACCGAAGAAATCCGCGAGGGTGCGACGTTCTGCAGTTCCTCCCCCCGCGGCCCGGCCGCCAGGACAACCACGGCGGTCTCTGCCAGGGCGGGGTGTTGCTCGATCAGGCGCCCTCCCTCCTGCTCGGTCAGGACTTGTCTGTCGAGCACCAGCACGCGAAAGGGCATCGCCGCCTGGCTGCGCCCTTCCAGCTTGTGCAGCGCCTCTGTGGCGTTGGCGACCGCCACAGGTTGCATTTGCCAGTCCTCCAGCATTTTGACCAGCGTTTCCCGCTGGGTGGCGTTGCCGTCGATGATCAGAACGGGCAAATCGTGCACATCCGCCAGCCGGCTTTGCTGGGCAACCAGCGGCGGCTGGTCGTCAACCTCAAGCGGCAGGTGCAGATGAAACACCGTACCCCGTTCGAGTTCACTTTCCACGCGGATCCGGCCTCCCATCAGGTTTACCAGCTGCGAGCAGATAGTCAGTCCCAGTCCGGTGCCTCCGAATCGTCGGGTCGTGGACATGTCTGCCTGCGAGAAGGCCTGGAAGATGGCTTTTTGCCGGTGAGCGGGGATGCCGATGCCCGTATCCTCGACGGTCAAATGCAGGCCGCCATCGACCGAGTCGAGTTCGACACGCACCAAAATCTCGCCCTGGTCGGTAAACTTGATGGCATTGTCCACCAGGTTGATGAGGATTTGTCGGACGCGGCCGACATCTCCGATCAGCCTGTCGGGCACTTGGGGGGACACATAGGAGACCAGTTCCAACCCCTTATGGTATGCTCGGCCGGCCAATGCGCGGAGCACCTGTTCCAGGGTATCGCGGAGGCGGAAAGGGATCGGTTCGAGTTCGATTTTGCCCGCTTCGATTTTGGAAAAGTCGAGGATATCGCTGAGGATCAGCAGAAGGGCATCGCCCGCCTGCTTGATCGTTTCCAGATACTCTCGCTGCTCAGGGGTCAGCTCCGTGCCCAGGCCCAGTTCGGCCATACCCAGAATGCCGTTCAGCGGAGTACGAATCTCGTGGCTCATATTGGCCACGAACTGGCTTTTGGCCCGGTTGGCCGCCTGGGCCGCCTCCATCGCCTCGCGGAGGTCCGCTTCGGCCTGCTTTTGATCGGTGACGTCCCGCGCCACGGCGTACAGCAGGTCATCCCCTTCCTCCGGAGCGGGCGTCGACCAGGAAAGCCACTTGTAGGAACCGTCTCGACAGCGGTACCGGTTCTCGAAGTGGACCACGTTGCGGCCTTTGGCCAACTGGTCCATGGCGACCTTGGTCGCCTCCACGTCATCGGGGTGCACGAACTCCAGAAAGGGCTGGGTCAGCATCTCGGATGTGCTGTAGCCCAACGTCTTCTGGAAGGCGGGATTGAGCCGCTTGAAATAGCCGTCCAGGCCTGCCATGCAAAAACCGTCCAGCGACAAGGTAAAAAAACGATCCCGCTCTCGCTCGGCACGCTGCCGCTCAGCAACCTGCTGCTGGTACGCCTTACCGCTTTTCAGTTCCAGTGCGGTCGGCAACACCTTGGCCAACACGACGACTCCCGTACAGGAGACCAGCGCCGTAACCAGTTTGATGGCGCCAGAGAAACGATAGATGGGCCACCAGAACATGCCCGCTTCCACCAGATGGACGGTACCGCACGACAAGAAGACCAGGCCGACAAATACGTAGAAAATCGGTGGAAACTTGAACGTGCCCCGGCGGTTGACGTAGTACACGACGAGGCACGGAACAGCGTAGTAGGCCGCAAACGTGGCAATATCCGCAGCGATGTGCA
>WVZU01000422.1:28006-28253 GCA_011772275.1 Planctomycetales bacterium
GCCAGGGCGTTTCCGACCAGGCGACACCGCAATCCCAGCGAGGGGGAAAGCCGGCGGTTTCAAACAAGTTGGTCACAAAATCCCACATCGTGCTGCCCTCAGCCTGTTAGGGAAAAGTAGAGGTACCGAGCGTGCCATCTATTTTGGATTGCCGATACGGATCCTGCAATTCGTCACCCACGCGGCGGTGGTCGCAGGTGGCACGGGCGGGCCGGCAGGTGCCCCCATCGTCCAGGTCCAGGGGGGG
>WVZU01000428.1:0-12236 GCA_011772275.1 Planctomycetales bacterium
CTTGGCAATGGATTGGCCGCGGGCGACCCAATCGCAGCTGCGTGTGACGGTACCGCATCCCGAAGTGACCGCGTTCCTCTCGACCGGCGGCAGCTTGTCGGTGGAAAAACGAGGTCGCAACGAGACCGTCCTTTCGGCCGAGGGGGTCTCTGCAGATTTTCAATTGACGTGGCGGGAGGGACGGCGGGACGAGCCGCGCCGGAGCGTCACCTTGGAAGTGAACGGCTTGCAACGGGTGCAAATCGAGCGGGGTTATATTCGATCGCAGGTCGATTTGAGCGTCCAGAGTTACACGCGTCCGTTTGATCAATTTCGCGTCGAGCTACCTCCGGGGGCGCGGTTGATCTCCCAGGGGCAGGCAGGTTACACCCTGGCTAGCGAAACGGCGGAAGCCGACAGGCCGCCGATAGAGAACACCCAGTGGGTGGAAGTCAAGCTCGACGAAGCGACCACCGGTCCGGTGGAGGTCCGATTGGTCACCGAGCAAATTCGGCAGTTTGGCCGGTCGCAGCAAGCGTTTCAGCTGGCCGGATTCCGGGTGCCGGGCGCGGTGCGGCAGTCGGGTTACATTGTGGTCCAGGTTCGCGGTGACTGGATTGTTCGCTGGAATGAAGAATTCAACGATCGTTACGACATACGCCGGGTCGACGAATGGCCCGACCGACTGCCCAAGGCGGACGTGGCGGCCGCCTTCGAGTACTACCGCCAGCCTTATTCCTTGCGTGCCAAGGTGTTGGCACCCCGCAGCCGTGTGACGGTGGAACCGGAATACGTGATCGATGTCTCACGGGATTACGCGGTGCTGACGGGCCAGTTGAAGTACCAGGTCCGTGGTGCCAAGATCGCTCATGTCCACGTCGATCTGCCCGACTGGGAATTCGACGCTTCATCGATCGGCCCTGCAGAATTGGTGGACGAATCGCAGTTGGCCTGGAGCGAAGCGGGCCATGTGCACATCCCGCTGGCTCGTCAAACCATGGGCCAGTTTGCGATCAACTTTCGAGCGCGGAAACCGCTGCCGGCCGGGACAGACCAGTTCAAAGTTCGGCTGCCGATTCCCGATGCGGATACGATCGGGGCCACCCGGCTGACCGTATTGTCGGCGGATAACATTGAGCTGACGCCGCAGGATTACGGCGACGCCGAATTGTCCGCTCGGCCAGCCGCCGCCCTGGAACTGCCAGCGCGTCAACATCCACCGTTCCATTACTTGTTTCGTCACGGCGAGGACGTACCCCGCTCGTTTCAGGCGGCCCGCCAAGTGCATACACCGACGGTGACGGCCGACGTGTCGACGCGCCTGGTTGCCGGGCCCAAGTCGATCGACGTCCAACAGCGATTTCATTACCAAATCCAACATGGTCGGCGGGATTTCCTGGAACTGCAAATCCCTGCTCGGGTGGCTCAGCTGGACAGCCTGGCCGTCCTCCGGGATGGCGAGTCGCTGGAGGTGACGCTACCGGACGATCTGAGTGGCCAGGCAAACGTGCCGTTGCGTGTGCCGTTGAATAACGAGCTCGGCAAGGTCGCTATCGATGTCCGCTATCCCTGGGAATCGAGTCCGCCCACGTCCGACAGTCGCGTTTCGGTAACGGTGCCGCTGGTCGTGCCCCGCCCGGATGAATTTCGGGCCGGCCGTTTGGAGTTGACTGCCGTGGACGGCGTGCAGGCAGAGGCCGTTCTGCAGCCGTGGCAGCCGGTGGAGTCGGCGGCCGAAGGAGCGATCTATGAAGCCGAAGTCGCGGCACCGGAAGTGATCGTGATGGTGGGCCTGGCCAGCAATACCAGCCGCGTCGGCCAGTTTGTCGATCGAGCCTGGCTCCAGACATGGCTGACCAAATCGGTCCGATACGATCGTGCCGTGTTCCGGCTGCGGACCGGTCAGCATTCGGTGGGGCTGCAATTACCTCGTGGGGTCATTGCGGACAGTCTGGAGGCACGTCGGAACGGCCAGTTGATGGAGAATGTGAGGGTCACCGAGGGGCGGTTACAGATTGAGCTGCCTCAGCGGGAATCATCTCATGTGCTTGAGCTTCGTTATGCGGTGCAACCGCAGGGCAGGCGTTGGTTTGAGATACCGTGCACGATGCCCCGTTTCACCGGTGGTGCTTTTCTGCGCGAACCGATGCTCTGGCAGCTGATCCTCCCGGCCGGCGAACATCTGCTGATCGTTCCGGAGGGCTGCCGCCCCGCTTACCAGTGGCAATGGCGACACCTCGGCTGGCGGCGCGTCCCCCTGGCGGATGATCTGCAATTGGAACGCTGGTCAGGGGCCATGGCTGACGAGGTCAAGAGCGATGATCTTGCGGGTGCCGTGCTGGAAGAACGGAATGTTTATTTGTTCGCCGCGCGGGATATGCAAGATACGTTTGTGGTTCACACGGCACCCCGTACGCTGATCGTCATGGCGCCCGCGGGGTTCGTGTTGCTGGTGGCGTACCTGTTGATTTACGTGCCGTTTTTACGACGACCGGGAACGGTCATCACCGGCCTGACGTTGCTGATCGCGGCGGCGTTTATTTTTCCTGAACTGGCGTTGTTGGTCGCGCAAGTGGCCTGTCTGGGGATCGTGCTGTCGCTGTTGGTGGTTTTCCTGCGGCGGACGTTGAGGGCCAAATCCGCGCCCCAGTTGGTCATCCAACGCTCGACCGGTTCCAGCATGCGGCAGCACACGACGGAACTGTTCTTCCCGGCCGGTGGCGGGTTGCCGTCGGCGGGTTCTACGGCCACGAATCCGGCCGCCTATGGCGATTCTTTTGCGGAGCCGGATTCATGAGATGCTGGAGAGTCCGGCGGGGAATTTTCCTGGCGAGCGTGTCGCTGTGGGGACTGTGGATCAGCTCGATTCCGACAACGGCCGATGATCGTCCGCCATCGGTCTCCGCGCGGTTCCGGCGGATCTACGTCCCCGCCGATCGCATCGAAGATTTACCTTCAGGGGACGGCCGGATCGTGCCGATTGACGTCCGGCGTTTCCAGCAGTTGGTGCAACGGGCGGGGCAGCCGCCGGGAGCTGCCTCGGCGACGGTCGAGCAGGTTCACTACCGGGGGGTGCTGGAGGGCGATGATCGGCTGGAGGGGAAGGCCGTATTGCAGATTCGGCACACGGGCGGCCCGTTGGTCTTGACACTGGGACCCTGTGTGGCCGCGGTCCGCGAGCCGGTCTGGCGGCGGGGCGATGCCATTCTGCCCGCCCGGCTGGGAACGGACGCCGATCAGCGTCTGGCCGTGCTGGTTGATCAATCGGGGACCTTGGAATTTGCATGGTCGCTGCGCGGTCGGCCGGACGCCAGCGGCAACATCCGTTTTCCCTTGCGGCTGCCCACGGCGGCGCGAAATCAGTTCGACGTCGAGTTCCCGACTACGGTAGCGGCCAGCGTTGCCAACGCGGTGGTTACCGGTGTGGAGGTGAGCGAGTCCGGGCGACGTTGGACAATCCAATGGCCCCCGTCCGGTGGGGCGGAACTGATGCTGGCCGGAGCGGCCGCGGTCAAAGCGGCTCAATCCAGCTTTTTGCGTCAGGCCGATCAATACGCGATTTCGTTGAACGCGCTGGAACTGACCTCAAGGTTGCGCCTGGATGTGCAGCGCGAGCCGCTAACCGAGTTGCAGTTGCACCTGGACGACGCACTTCAATTGGTCGACGTGCGGCTGGGTTCGCTGCAGATACCTTGGACCAAGATCGAACAAGGCCGGCGGTCAGGCCAGCTGGTCCAGCTTCGATTTCCGCAGGCTCTGGTCGGGACGCAGCGAGAGGTCGTGGTACGCGCCCTGGCCCCGATCACTACCCAGCAGTCATGGCGTCTGCCCCGGATCGTGGCCCGGGGCGTGGTCTGGCTGGAAGGCAGGGCCTCGCTGCTGGTTGCCGAGCCCTTGAATTTGGCGAGTTTTCAGGTCGATCGCGGTTTGCCGTCCCAGATCGGGTCGTTGCCGGGCACCGCCGCGGGCGAGTCCCTGGAGTGTCAGTTTTACGCGCAGGATGCGGGCATTCATGTCGTGCTGGCCAACAGAAGAGTTCGGCTGTCAGCCGACCTGGCAACCTCGGTGGAGATTGCCGAGCAGAAATTAAATGCGCTGGTTGTGGTCGACGCCACCGTGGACAAGGGCAACCTTTATTCGTTGCAGGGCACGCTTGGTGAAGGTTGGCGAATCACGTCGGTTGTTTCCGGCGCCGAAGGAAAGGATCCGCAGGCCGCCCTGCAGTGGTTGCAGGAAGGACGAGGCATTTCATTCTGGCTACCGCGTGGCCTTACTCCCCAGCGGCCTTTGCGGCTGTGGATACGAGCGGTAAAGAACGAGGTGCCGGCGGCGGGGCAACTGCAGTCCCGGCAGCTGCGGGTGTTGACATTGCACGATGTCCAAAGTGACCGGCAGCTGTTTCATCTATGGACTGAGCGGCCTTTACGGTTGAAAGCTGTTGGAGATGGGGCTGCCGAGGTTGAGGACGCAGACTCCTTGTCGGTGGAGGACCGCCAGCGATTCGGGTTGCCCGATCCGGTCGGCGTTTGGTGGCGGTATGATCCTCGGCAGCAGGATCTGTACATTGACCTGCAGCGCGAATCGCCGGAATACCGCGTGGAAAATAATGTCACGATTCAAGTCGGCGACGAGCAGGTGGGTTATGTCTATCGCATTGCCTGTCAGCCGCAATCGCGTCCCGTGGATCGGATCGTCGTCCACTTTACCCAACCCAGCGGCGTGGCCGCCGACTGGTCGCTGGCTGATTTCGAGCGGGTCCCGGTTTCGAAACGCTTGCTGGTTGATGCCGAGCGAAAGCGGTTTTCCGGTGGAGCAGGAGGGGACATGTGGGAAATCTCCTGGAACCGCTCCATGCGAGAACCTTTTCAGTTGATCGGTCGCTGCGAAATTCCGCGGGACGAGGCCCACGCCGTCAACCTGATTACCGTGCCCACCGCAGCCACGCAGACAGGCCAGCTGACCATTCGTGGCTGGGAGACCCTCGCGATCGAGCCGCGTGGCGGCGGGCTCCAGCCGCTGCCGATTCCCTTTCAGCCGTGGGATTCCTTCGCGACCGTGCAAGGCTTTTATGGTTACGATCCCTTGCGCGAAGCGTTTGCTTCTCGTCCTGCCTTGGTGTTGAACCGTGTTGGGGAGTCGAGCGCCCATCCCCGCGCCATTGTTTGGCGCCGCTTGACTCTGGTACGGATCGCTGGAGACGCGCACGCGGCCCACCGCGCGATCTTCGAAGTCGAAAATTACGGTGCCCGGCAAATGGCTCTTCTGCTGCCGCCCGAGGATGTGGAAATCGGTCAGACGACGATTGACGACCAGCCGGTACCGACGTTTTTGGCTGACGAAGGAAGGCGGATGTTTTTGCGGTTGCCGTCGAACCGACGCTTCGTGACCGTGGCGGTGGACTATGCGCGGCCCCGCGAGGCTGCCGGATTCGGCTGGTTTCACGGGATTGCCTGCCTGCCGCTTCAGACCGATTTACCGATCCTGACCCGTTCTTGGTGGTTTTATGTGCCGGACGGTTTGGGGGTGGTGGATTCGTGGGACAGCGGTCCGTTTGGCAGGCCGATTTCCTGGCGCGATCGTCTGTTCGGCTCGCTGGCCAGGCCCGAGCATCAAGAGGTTTTCGATCCCTTCCGCAGGGCGACCTGGGGGTTCCACGCCCGCCCTGATCCCGCTCGGCCCCCTGGCGAGGCGGCCGGGCCCTCCCTGGGCATTCCCTGGAAAGAGGTCACTGCTCCAGATCCGCTGCAGGCTGAACTGGGGTCGTGGTCTGCGGCTGCGGGGCAGGTCGAGGTGGATGGGGGCAGAGCGGTGTACGTGGTCGATCGCCGCCGGTTGCGGGGTCTGCAATGGACCCTCGGGCTGGCTGCGGCCGTGGTGGTCTGGTTTTGGTGGCCCGCCTCCTGGACGGCTCGACTAGCGATGGTCACGGTCCCGGCGGTGGCGGCCCTCTTGCTGCCCGGACTGGTTGCACCGCTGGCGACCGCGGCGCTGGCCGGCATGGTCGCGACGACGATCATCAAGGTGTGCGCTTTCGCCATGTTCCTCTTCTTGCCGCGTCATTTGCGCGGCAAACCGATCGCAGCCTGGCACGCTGCATTGGATAATTCTCATTCTGAGGTCGCCATCGGTTCGTCCACTTTTCACAAAGTTGGCGGTATCGCTCCGCCAATGGGCATCGTGCTGTTCGCAATCGTCGCGCTGCGGCTGGTGGTCGTTGAGGCCCAGGATCAGCCTGTGGGTGCCGCGCCACCCACGTATCCGATTTACATCCCGATCGACAAGGACCGCCAGCCCAGCGGGGATACGTACTACGTTCCCCAAGCATTGTTTGATCTTCTACATGACGAGCCGAGCGGGAGGTGGGGAGGGCAGGCCAGTTGGTTGATTACCAAGGCGACCTTTGCCGGCAAGTTGGGCTGGAATGAAGCTCGTCACCAACCCCTGGTGACCAACCTGATCGCCACCCTGGATCTGGACGTCTTCCAGCGTCGCTCGACGATAAACTTCGCGTTGGGCAATGCCAGCTACCCGCCTGATACGAGTCGCGTCACGCTGAATGGCGCGCCGGTCGAGGCGAGTTGGGACGCGGCGGGCGGTCAGCTTCGGGTGCGGGTCGACGATGCGGGCCCGCACCGGTTGGTGGTACCGCTGGATCCCGCTGCGGGAGCCGCGGAGGGGGTTCGACAACTGGACGTGCCGATCCCGCCGGTGGCGACCGCAAATTTGATTTTGGAGGTTGCCGATCGTGTTCCGCGTTTGGAATTGCCGGGGGCGGTGGGGCAGCTGGTGCGGGACAGGGCTCAACGTCGGCTCAAGGCACAGCTGGGGCCGGCCAGTCGCTTGACACTCAAATATCGCCCCACCGGATTGGAAAGTGAAAGCGACGCGGTGGATGTCGATCAGCTGGTTCTGCTGGACCTGCAGCCCGGTGCGGTTGTGGTCAGGGCAAAATTGAAGCTGAATACCAATGAACGAAAAATTCGACAACTTCGTCTGGCACTCGATCCGCAGCTCAGCCTATTGCCGATCCAGACCCTGGCCGGTGGGGATCAGGGCCTGGGCTTCGAATGGTCGCAGACGATAGCGGGGGATTCCCAAATTCCAGGGGACCCCCAACGGCCAGGAGACCCCCAACGGCTGGTGTTGCAGTTTGACCGGGTCGTGTCGGGCCGACAGACGGTCGAATTGGCTTTTCTGGTGCGAGATGCCGTGGGTGTGGGAAAGGTGCGGTTGCCGTACCTGGAAGTGGAAGGCGCGCGGACCAGCCGCCATTGGGTGGTCGTTTCGGCCGATGCCGCCTTGCGGATTGACGTCAATGAAGTGCAACCCCACCCGGCACTGGTTGCCGTCGAACGCGATGCGCTGCTGGCAGAATGGGGACTGCCAGATATCAACCCCGTGTTGAGTTACCGCCAGACGCAGGCAAAGGTCGATTGGAGTTTTCCCAGTCAGCCGCAAACGCCGATCACGCAAGGCAAGCAGCGGCTGTCGTTAAGCTACGGGGTGGCGGAGATCCAGGTCCGCCTGGACGCCGATCTGGACACCACCAGTGGCTACCTGTTCCAGCACCGAGTGGATTTGCCCGCGGGACTGAAGGTAGAACGCGTTGCGGTCCGCGATGCGGGCCAGACGCTGGTCCGACGCTGGACACAAGACGGCCAGCAGCTTTCGATTTTCCTGGACGGGCCGGTGACAGGAACGCATCAACTGGAAGTTTCCGGTCGGATGCCGCGGAGCGGCGATGTCGAACGACCGCCCAGGGTGCAACTCCAGGACGTCGCATGGCAGGGATCGGAACTTGCCATCTATCGCCAGGATGCCGTGCAAGTCCAGATTGATCAGAAGAAAAAGCCAAAAAAGGTCACCAAACCAGCCAAGGGTGAACCGGCGGGTAACTTGGGACGGCTGGTCGACCTGCGAATCGGTCAGGAAAACGAGGCGGCTTTACGAATCGTTGTCAAGAAAAACGAACCGCAAGTCGAGGCGCTGCAGACGTTGCGGATGGTACGCCGGCAAGACGAATGGCACGCTGCGCTGGATCTGTACTTGCAGGTAAAGTCCGGTAATGTCGATTCGCTGACGTTCGATGTCCCGCCTGGCTGGCAAGGACCTTTTGAGTTCGAGCCAAGCGAACCGTTTGATGTCCACCGTTCGGATAGCAAAGCAACGGGATCGATTACCATTCGGCCGCGCGAGGCGATCACCAGCCAATACCGAATCCAAATCCGCGGGCGATTGGTCACGGGCGTTGGCCAACGGGTGGTGATGCCGGACATCCGTTTGCGGAACCAGGCCGATATTCAGAAGTATGTCATTCTGCCCAAGCTGGTCGGGGGGCGCGAGGTGGCATGGGAAACGACCGGCTTGGAGCCGCAAGAGCCGCCGGCTACCGCGGATCAACCGCCCCTGGCAAACACCGCTTGGGCCTCGTACCGGGTCGCAGCGGACACCTGCAGCGCTGTGTTGCAGACCCCCAGCCAGCGTCGGCAAGCGGCGAAGGTCCGCCTGGCGAACATCTTCCTGGCGGCTTCGATCGATGGCCGGCACCTGGGGCTGGCTCAGTTTGATCTCGAGCCGGCCGGCGAGAGCCAGTTTTGGCTGCAGATGCCGGAGGGGCCGTTTCTACTGGTCCAAGCCCGCATGGGGGACAGTCTCTTGCCAATCACGCCCGGCAAGGCCGGCAAATGGCAGCTGCCGCCTGTGGCGGAGTCCTTGCCCCAGCGGATCGAGATTTTGTTTGCCGCGGCATGGGAAGCCGGCGGAGACCGGCAGCCGTTCCAAGCGCCCCGCCTGGTGGGGGCTCGCGGACCCCTGCCGGTCGAACGGACGATGTGGACGATGATCGGCGGGCCACAAACGACCGCCCGTCTCGGCGAAAGTGACAGGCAGGACGACACCAAGCTTGGGCCGCAGCGGCTGGAGGTCGAGTGCTTGGAACGGACGTTGACCATGCTGAATGAGGTCGCTGCGGATGACCCGGCCGAGGTACTGGTGCACTGGTATCAACGTTGGTACACCCGTTTGGACGAGTCGTATCGACGTGTTGAGCGGCAGATTGGGGCGACCGGCGGTGACGGGGCGGACGGGGGGTGGGAAGGAAAATTGCGTCAGCTCGATCGTCAGCTGGCTCGTTTTCGCCGCCTGGCCGGGGAGGAGAAATTGCCGGACGCGGAGCAATCCATGCAGCAAGGTCGATTCTTTGCCGACCAGGTGCTGGCTNNTGGGCCTTTGAGGGCTGGCAGGGGGAACTGGAAGTGATCTTACCCGGGCGGGGATCGGATTGGTTGTCCCGACTGTTTGCCGCATCTGCCGTGGTGGGGCTGTGCCTGGGGGCCAACTGGCTGATGTCTGGCGGCCGGCGGTTGTTGGTTCAGCGGGACCTTTGGGCGGCGGCCATTTTTTTGGTGGGTCTCGCGTGGTGGCTGTGGCTCAGCCCCGGGATCCTGGGGTGGGTATGGATCGCGGTGGCCCTGGCCATGATGTTCCCCTGGCACTGGAAGCCGATGTCTGGCTGATGTTTTTCGCCTTGGTGAAATCATCCAAGCCGGCAGCGCTTCTGTACCGATAAGAGATCTAGAGGACTCGGCGGCGGCTGACACCCGACTGCTAGCACAACTTACGTGCTCATCAATTTCTCGCCTCGCCACCCACTACATCGTAAAAGCTTTGTCGCGATTTTTTTTAGCGGACCTGACTGCCGTGGGAGCGGTTGTAAATGCCAGGTATTTCGGCTTGGCTGATCTCAAGCAATTTGATACGGTAGCCGACCCCTGGTGATGAAATCTGGTGGTGAAATTCATGATTGGCCGACATGGAGGGAGGCCGGCAATGAAGTTTAAAGCGAAAGCCGAGCTTGGTGTTCACATTCGTTGGATGATCCGGCGGGACATGCCGGAAGTCCTGGAGATCGAAAATCGCAGCTTCGAATTTCCCTGGTTCGAAGAAGATTTTATCCGTTGTCTGCGGCAGCGGAACTGCATTGGGATGGTGGCCGAGTACGAAGAGCATGTGGTGGGGTTCATGATCTATGAACTTCACAAGACACGGCTGCACATTTTGAACTTTGCTGTGCATCCTGATTTCCGCCGCAACCATGTGGGCGATCAGATGGTAGGCAAGCTGATCAGCAAGCTTTCCTACGAACGGCGCACGCGGATCACGCTGGAGGTGCGGGAGACCAACCTCGATGCTCAGCTTTTTTTCCGCGATCGAGGATTTCGGGCCACCAGCGTGCTGCGGAATTTCTACGACGACACGCCGGAAGACGCTTACTTTATGCAGTATGTCTACCAGTCCGACGAGTCGGAGATGATTCTGCCGATCAACCGAATTTCTCGACTGGCCGGCTGAAGCGGGCAATCTGTCCTTGCTCTGCTTTGCTAACCGGTCAGGGCTTGGTTGCTTTGGGCAACGAGGGGGGCTCTACTCGGGAAAGAGGGGAGTCGACAGGTAGCGTTCTCCCAAATCGGGCAGGATCACAACGATCAGCTTGCCTTCGTTTTCCGGGCGGCGGGCGACTTGGATGGCCGCCCAGGCGGCGGCACCGCAGCTAATGCCGCACATTAGCCCTTCGCGTTTGGCCAGTGCGCGGGCCGTTTCCATCGCGTGCTCGTCTTCAACCTGGACCACGTCGTCGATAATGTCGACGTTCAGTACATCGGGGATAAAGCCAGCGCCGATGCCTTGAATCGTGTGTTTGCCAGGTTTCAGTTCCTCTCCCGCCCGCTTTTGCGTGATCACGGGGCTGGCAGCCGGTTCCACGGCGATCGCCTGGAATTCGGGTTTGCGCGACTTGATCACTTCGCTGACACCGGTGATGGTGCCGCCGGTCCCCACACCGCTGACCAGGATGTCTACCTGGCCGTCCGTATCCCGCCAGATTTCCTCGGCCGTCGTTTGCCGGTGCACTTCCGGGTTGGCCGGATTTTTGAATTGTTGCGGCATGAAATAGCGGGAGTCGCTGGAGGCCAGCTCTTCGGCCCTGCGGACCGCGCCCGGCATGCCTTCGGCAGCGGGCGTCAAAATCAGTTCGGCGCCCAAAGCCTTCAGCATGCGGCGACGTTCCAGGCTCATACTTTCCGGCATCGTCACCTTCAGCTTGTAGCCCCGCGCGGCACAAGTATAGGCCAGGCCGATGCCGGTGTTCCCGCTTGTCGGCTCGATGATCACCGTGTCCTGCTTGATCAGGCCGTCGCGTTCGGCCGCGTCCACCATCGATCTGCCGATCCGATCCTTGACGCTCCACAACGGATTCATGCCCTCGTTCTTGCCGTACACATTCGCCACACAACCCTCGGTAACGCGGCGGAGCCGTACCAGCGGGGTATTGCCAATGCACTGCGTGATATCCGATTTCAGTCCGGTCGCTTCTGCCGTGGCCATGACGTTCCCTCCCAGGTCGTGATCGTGGAAAGCATGCCGTCGTGTGACGTGATGCGGTGAGGTGATTTTGGATCGACAAATCGATGAAAACTATTCTGTCGCTCGATTACCCCGGCGAGTATATCAAAGCGGTTCTTGGCGGGTCAATCTGACGCGAGCGGTTGCACCGGCAGGATCGTGGGGTGAGATCGTTCCCAAATGGATGTGCCTGCGGGCCGGCTGGGAACCGGCTTTACGTCCGTCGGT
The DNA here is from genome assembly GCA_011772275.1 of Planctomycetales bacterium. Classification (GTDB taxonomy): domain Bacteria; phylum Planctomycetota; class Planctomycetia; order Pirellulales; family UBA7805; genus CS4-C045. The sequence goes on from WVZU01000428.1 coordinate 11,608, forward strand.
CGCTTCAGGCATTTTCTGCAAATCGGTTGTCGCGCCCTGCGGCCGGTTCTGTTACCAGCCAGGGAAGTTCACCCTGTCCGCTGAGCCGAGACGGTGAAATTCGTGGCGTCGCGGGGCGCGGAGGAGGCGGTTTTCTGGCGAGCGGCCGTTGGCGGGGACCCGGCGATCGGTCGCTGTCCGCCAGGTCCGCACGGGACCGGCGGAATCCGCCCGGCTGCAAAACACGCAAGTGCCGTGGCCGCGGACCGGGACCCGCCTTCTGCGGGCCGGCGCCAGGTCGCTTGCACAACGCGGGCCGGTGTTCTAGGCTGCCATCAGCCATGAATGTGAACGCATGTTCAAAAGAGGGCTCGGCCCCCCACCGACTTCCGGCCCGCGGCCAGCGGGGCGGGTGGCGGTCGAATCATGTTCACAGCGGGGGAAGGGAAGATCGGATCTCCAGTGGCAGATGATGGCGCAAATGGGAGGCGTCCGATGAAACCCGTCGACTCGTCCAAAGCGCACCGTGTCGGTCGCGGTGCTCAGATCAGCCCGGCGAACCGGTTTGAGTCTACGGTTCGGGAAGACGACTTCCAGCAGCTGGAGGAGGCGGAGATTTGCGAGCAGCAGGGTCGGGCTGTCGCCACGGA
>WVZU01000428.1:12287-12603 GCA_011772275.1 Planctomycetales bacterium
TGCCTATTGTTACGCGCGACCAAGCCACGAATTCCTCGGAATGAACGCCGGGCTGGACTTCGAATCGAAAGTGCTGGTCAAGTACAACGCGGCCGATTTGTTGCGCCACGAGTTGAACCAGCCGGCGTGGCGCTGCGAGCCGATTGCGATTTCTGGAGTGACGGATTGTTATCAGCCGGTCGAGCGGCGTTTGAAGATCACGCGCTCGTTGCTGGAGGTATTGCTCGAAGCTTCTCAACCGGCCGGGATCGTTACCAAGAATTCGTTGGTGGCCCGCGACCTGGACCTCTTGTCGCCCATGGCGGCTCGAAATCTG